>JAABTC010000415.1 GCA_011390055.1 Burkholderiales bacterium
GGGGCGGCAGGCGCGTGGCGTAGACGGGTGGCGGCGTGCCGTCGGCGTCGCGTGGCGGCGGGGCTGCGGCGCTGGCCGCGCGCGGCGCGGCTGTCGATGAGCGCGCGGCCGGGGCGGTCCGGGCCGCAGCGGGGGGCGCGGCCGCGGGCGCCTCGGCCACCGGGGCCAGCACCGGCGCCGGCCGGATCTGCCGCACCTGCAGTGGCGGCGCCGGCCGAACCCCGGCTCCAGGCGCGGCCCACCCGCCCAGCAGACCCACGTGGACCAGCAGCACGCCGGCCAGCACTGCCAGCGCCGCCACGCGCCTGCCGCCCCCGGATGCGGGGGCCTTGTGGAAGGCTTGTGTCAGGCGCGCCGCTGTCACCCCACAATAGTGCCATCCTGTTCCTTGCGCCGCACGCCGCGGCCGCCCCGGCATGAAGCTCGCCACCCTGAAGGACGGCTCGCGCGACGGCC
This sequence comes from Burkholderiales bacterium, assembly GCA_011390055.1. GTDB lineage: Bacteria > Pseudomonadota > Gammaproteobacteria > Burkholderiales > Burkholderiaceae_C > CADEEN01. The sequence continues at coordinate 457 of JAABTC010000415.1, forward strand.
AGCTCGCCGTGGTCGCGCGCGACCTGGCGAGCGCGCATTTCGCCACCGGCGTGGCCGGCACGCTGCAGCAGGCGCTGGACGACTGGAACTTCGTCGCACCCCAGCTCGAAGACCTGTACGCCACGCTCAACCACGGCAAGGCGCGCCACGCCTTCGCCTTCGACCCGCGCCTGTGCATGGCGCCGCTGCCGCGCGCCTACCAGTGGCTGGACGGCTCGGCCTACCTGTCGCATGTCGAGCGCGTGCGCCGCGCGCGCGGGGCCGAGATGCCGCCCGATGCGCGCCAGACCCCGCTCATCTACCAGGGCGGCAGCGACGACTTTCTGGGCCCCTGCGACGACGCGGTGTTCGCCAACGCCGACGACGGCATCGACTTCGAGGTCGAACTGGCCGTGGTCACCGCCGACATCGCGCTGGGTGCCAGCCCCGGCGACGCGCTGGAAGGCGTGCGCCTGCTGTTGCTGGTCAACGACTGGAGCCTGCGCCTGCGCGCACCGGCCGAGTTGGCCCGGGGTTTCGGCTTCGTGCAAAGCAAGCCGGCCACCGCCTTCGGCCCGGTGGCCGTGACGCCCGACGAGCTGGGCCCCGCCTGGCAGGGCGGCCGCGTGCACCTGGCCCTGGAAAGCCGCCGCAACGGCCAGCGCCTGGGCCTGGTCGATGCCGGGCCGGGCATGCATTTCCACTTCGGCCAGCTCATCGCGCACGTGGCGCAGACGCGGCGCCTGCGCGCCGGCAGCATCGTGGGCGGCGGCACCGTCAGCAGTCCCGACCCGGCGCAGGGCGTGGGCTGCATTGTCGAGCAGCGCGCGCTGGAGATGCAGGACGGCGGCGCGGCTCGCACCGAGTACCTGCACTTCGGTGAGAACGTGCGCATCGAGCTGTGCGCGGCCGACGGCGCCAGCGTGTTCGGCGCGATCGATCAGCGCGTGGCTGCGCTGCCGGCGGTGGGCCCATGACGCCGACCTGGTCGATGTCCTGGCTGATGTCGTGGCTGGTGCACTGTGCACGCGTCCTGGCGGCGCTGCTGCTGCTGGCCGGCCCGCTGCTGGCCTGGGCCGACGGCCCGCGCTGCCCGCCCCTGGTGCCGGTGGTCACGGCCGAGGCGCAGCCGCGTGACCGCGGCATGCTCTGGCGCATCACGCGCGACGGGCGCAGCTCCTACCTGTACGGCACCCTGCACGTGGGCAAGCCGACTTGGCGCCGCCTGGGCCCGCAGACCAGCGCCGCGCTGCGCGCCAGCGACGTGCTGGCCTTGGAGATCGACCCCAACGACCCCGAGCTGATCAAGGCCATGGCCGAGCTGCGCCCGCCGCAGGAACTGCCGCCCGAACTGGAGCAGCGCCTGGCGCGCGCCTTCGAGCGCGCCTGCATCGCCAGCGAATCCATGGCCACGCTGCACCCGGTGCTGCAGGTGACCTCGCTCACCGTGCTCGAGGCGCGCTGGTTCGGCATGGACCCCGGCTTCGCGCTCGAGCAGGCCCTGGTGGCGCAGGCGCGCGCGCTGGGGCGGCGTGTGGTCTCGCTGGAAACCGCCGAACAGCAGACCCGCGCCCTGGTGCCTGACGACGAGGCCGAGGCGCAGGCCCTGCTGGGCCAGAGCCTGCAACAGCTCGAAGACAGCAGCGCCCGGCGCGTGCTGCAGCGCCTGGCCGCGGCCTGGGAACGCGGCGACCTGGCCACGCTGGAAGACTACGAGAAGTGGTGCGAATGCATCGCCAACGACAGCGACCGCGAGTTTCTGCGCCAGCTCAACGACGAACGCAACCCCGGCCTGGCCGAGGGCATAGAGGCCCAGCACCGCCAGGGCCGGCGCGTCTTCGCCGCCGTGGGTGCGCTGCACATGACCGGCCCGCAGGCGCTGCAGGCCTTGCTGGCCAAGCGCGGCTTTCGCGTCGAGCGCATCGCCTTCGGGCGCTGAGCGCCGCCGTCTGGGC
>JAABTC010000416.1 GCA_011390055.1 Burkholderiales bacterium
CCGTTGCCGCCGTGCATGTCGCGCGCCATGCGTGCCACGTCCAGTGCCTTGCCGGCGCAGTTTCGCTTGAGCAGCGACACCATCTCGGGGCTGGCCTGGCCAGCGTCGCGCAGCCGGCTCAGGTGCAGGCAGCCGAGCAGGCCGAGCGTGATTTCGGTCTGCATGTCGGCCAGCTTCTTCTGCACGAGCTGGTTGGCGGCCAGCGGGCGGCCGAACTGCTTGCGGTCGAGCACGTACTGACGCGCCGCATGCCAGCAGAACTCGGCCGCGCCCATCGCGCCCCAGCAGATGCCGAAGCGTGCGTTGTTCAGGCAGGCGAAGGGCGCCGCGATGCCGCGCGCGCCGGGCAGGCGCTGCGACTCGGGCACGAACACGTCGTCCATGTGGATCTGGCCGGTGGGTGAGGCGCGCACCGAGAACTTGCCCTCGATCTTGCTCGTCGACAGGCCCTTCATGCCGCGTTCGAGGATGAAGCCGCAGACCTTGCCCTGGTCGTTCTTGGCCCACACGATCATCAGGTCGGCGATCGGCGCGTGCGTGATCCAGGTTTTGCTGCCGCTGATGCGCCAGCCGCCATCGACCTTGCGCGCGCGGCTGGTCATCGAGGCGGGGTCGGAGCCGTGGTCGGGTTCGGTGAGGCCGAAGCAACCGAGCTTGTCCGCGCGCGCCATTGCGGGCAGGTACTGCTCGCGCTGCTCCTGGCTGCCGAACAGGTAGATCGGCAGCATGCTCAGCGTGCTCTGCACGCCCAGGGCCGAGCGGAAGGCGGTGTCGACGCGCTCGAACTCGCGCGCGATCAGACCGTAGCCGACATAGCTGATGCCGGCGCAGCCGAAGCCCTCGATGGTGGCGCCCAGGAAGCCCAGCTCGGCCATCTCGCGCATCACCTCGACGTCGAAGCGCTCGTCGCGGTGTGCCCCGAGGATGCGCGGCATCAGCCGCTCCTGCGCGTACTTGCGCGCACTGTCGCGGATCATCACCTCTTCGGGCGTGAGCAGGGCGTCCAGCAGCAGCGCATCCTTCCAGTCGAAGGCCACGTCCTGCATGCCCGCCTGGCGCAGCGTCAGGGCGTCGGGCGCTTCGCTCATGGGAGGTGCGGGAGGGGCGCCCGTGGCGCCGGTGCCTGCGTCGAGGGACGGAACTTGGGAATGCCTGCCTCCTCGCTGATGGCCTCGAAATACGCCTCGACGCGCATGCCGATGCGCAGGTCCTCGGCGCTGCAGTGCGTCACCTGGCCGTACATGCGCGCGCCGTCGTCGAGGTCGACCAGGCACATCAGCACGGGCAGCTCGGGCTCCCAGCCCTTGTGGTTCATCGCCACCGTGCGCGACACGGTGTGGGAGTAGACGACGCCGAAGGGGCGGGCGTCGGTCCAGACCAGCTCGCGGCTGCCGCACTCGATGCACCAGGGCTTGGGGTGGAAGTTGAAGGTGGCGCAGCGTTGGCACTTCTGCAGCACCAGCTTGCCGTTCTTCGCCGCCGTCCAGAACGGGCGCGTCATGTCGGTGATGTCCGGCAACGGTTTGTGGGCTTCCTTGTAGAGCTTGGCAGCCATGCTCAGGCCTCCGTCGAAAAGATCAGGGAGATGCAGCTTCGACCCGGCCGCCCGTAGGGGATGCCGCCGAAGCCGCAGGACGCGCCGAGCGTGGCGCCCGGCACCTGGCGGTCGGTCGCTTCGCCACGCAACTGGGTCACGGCCTCGATCAACGGCATGAAGCCGCCGTTGGCGCCGCCCGGCTGGCCGCCCGAGAGCTGGCCACCGTCGGTGGACAGCGGGAAGTCGCCGTCGAAGCCGAGGTCGTGCTCCTCGACGAAGCGCCCGCCTTCGCCCTTCTTGCAGAAGCCGTGATCCTCGATGGTCATCATGGCAATGAAAGGATAGTCATCGTAGGGCTGCAGGAACTGCAGGTCCTTGGGTGTCACGCCGGCCATCTTCAGGGCCTGCGGGGCCGACTGCACGAAACCGGTGCGGGTGATGTCGGGCAGCGCGCGCGAGCCGTGGTAGTAATTGTTGACCTCGCCGAAGCCGCGCAGGTACACCGGCTTGTCGGTGATCGTGCGCGCGGTCTCGGCCGAGGTGACGACGTAAGCCACGCCGCCGTTGACGATGGGCACACAGTCGAGCAGGCGCAGCGGGTCCGACAGCATGCGCGAGGTGAGGTACTCCTCGAGCGTGAACGGCTTGCGGTAGATGGCACCCGGGTTGAGCGAGGCGTGGTAGCGCGCGTTGACCGCGATCTTGCCGAGCTGCTCGAAGCTCAGGTCGAACTCGTGCATGTAGCGCTGCAGCACGAGGGCAAACTGTGCCGTCGCCCCCATCACGCCGAACGGGCCCTGGAAGTCCCAGTACACGCCGCGCGTGCGCTCGGGTGAGAGCGGCAGCCCGGGG
>JAABTC010000417.1 GCA_011390055.1 Burkholderiales bacterium
CGCCGTGCGCGTCGGCGCCTGGAAGTCGCACTTCACGACGCGCGAGGGCTTCTTCGACAACCACAAGCCCAGCTCGCTGATCTTCAACCTGCGCATGGACCCCTACGAGCGCCATGGCGGTCAGAAGAGCCATGAACTGGCCAACAAGATGGGCGTGGCCTTCGGCGGCCAGATTCAGGACGCGGTCACCGAGCTGATGACCACCTTCAACGAATGCAAGCCGCGCCAGGAGGGCGGGTCGATCCGCATGGGTGGGCAGTGAAGGGCGGGCAGTGAGCGGAGCGGCCCTCGCGGCCTTCGCCACGCTGCGCGAGCAGCTGGGCCAGGCCGTGATCGGCCAGCCGGCGGTGATCGAAGCGCTGCTCATCGCGCTGGTGGCCGACGGGCACGTGCTGCTCGAAGGCCTGCCCGGCCTGGCCAAGACGCGTGCCGTGAAGGCGCTGGGGCGGGCGCTGCAGGTGCGCCTGGCGCGCGTGCAGTTCACGCCCGACCTGCTGCCGTCGGACCTGACCGGCGCCGAGATCTACCACCAGGACGGCCCGGCCGATTCGCGCTTCGTCTTCCAGCCCGGGCCGATCTTCGCGCCGCTGGTGCTGGCCGACGAGATCAACCGCGCGCCGGCCAAGGTGCAGTCGGCGCTGCTCGAGGCGATGGAGGAACGCCAGGTCACTGTCGCCGGGCAGACGCACAAGCTGCCGCACCCCTTCCTGGTGATGGCGACACAGAACCCGATCGAGCAGGAAGGCACCTACCCGCTGCCCGAGGCGCAGACCGACCGCTTCCTGATGAAGGTGGTAATCGGCTACGCCGGCCGCGAGGCCGAGGGCGACATCATGCGGCTGGTGCGTGCCGAGGAAGGCGCGAAGAACGAACTGGTGGCCGCACAGGCCGCAGCGACGGCAGCGAGCGCCCCAGACGCACCCGACGCGGCAGACACACCCGCCGCCAGCCCGGCGCCGCCGCCCACTACGGCCCTGGCGCACCTGGCCGACGCGCGCCGCGCCGTGCACCGGCTGCACGTCGCGCCGGCCATCGAGCAGTACATCGTCGACCTGATCCAGGCCACGCGCGAGCCGGCCCGCGTGGGCGACGAGGTCGGGCGCTGGATCGACGTGGGCGCCAGCCCGCGCGGCACCATCGCGCTGGACCGCTGTTCGCGCGCCCACGCCTGGCTGCAGGGGCGCGACTTCGTCGGCCCCGACGACGTGCGTGCCGTGCTGCACGCCTGCCTGCGCCACCGCCTGCTGCTCAGCCACGAGGCGCTGGCCGCGGGCGTGAATGCTGACGACGTGGTCGACCGCATCTCGGCGGCCGTCGCAGCACCATGATTACCGCGCCATGACGGCGGCGCCGGCGGCCCCGCCAGAGGCTGCAGGCACGGCCGCGACTTCCCGCCGCGGCTGGTGGCCCTGGGCCCGGCGCGAGCAAACCGCAGCAGGGCCTGCGCCTGGCGTCTACGTCGAATGGCATCAGCTGATGGCGCTGGAATTCGCAGCCCGCCGCGTGCGCTGGCCGCCGCAGAACGCGTCGCCGCGCAGCCTGCTGGCCGGGCGCCACCGCTCGCGCGTGCGCGGTCGCGGGCTGGACTTCATCGAACTGCGCCAGTACCTGCCCGGCGATGACACCCGCGCCATCGACTGGCGCGCCAGCGCCCGCACCGGCCAGGCGCATGTGCGTGTCTACGCCGAGGAGCGCGACCGCCCGACCTGGCTCGTCGTCGACCAGCGCATCTCGATGTTCTTCGCACGCCGCGGCGCGCTGGCCTCGGTGGTGGCGGCCGAGGCGGCGGCGGTGTGGGGCTGGCGCGCACTGGCCGGCGGCGACCGCGTCGGCGGCGTGGTGTTCGGCGACGACGGGCTCGACGACGTGCCGCCGAAACGAGGCCGGCGTTCGATGCTGCACCTGCTGGAGCTCGTCACCGCCCGCAACCACGCGTTGCGCGCCGGCACGCCGGTGCCCGCCGCGCCGGCGCAGCTGGACGCCGCGCTGGCGCGGCTGGCGCGTTACACGCCGCGCGGCGCGGTCGTGGCCGTGTTCTCCGACTTCGACGGCCTGGGCGACACCACGCGCGAGCGGCTGCTGCAGTTGTCGCGCCACAACGACCTGGTGCTGCTGCCGGTGTGGGACGACCCGGCGACCGCGACGACCGGCGTGCGCCTGGTCGTCAGCGACGGCCAGCAGCAGCTGCCCATCGACCAGGGCGATCGCCGCGTGGCCGAACGGCTGGCCGGCATCGCCGGCGAGCGCATGGCGCGGCTGCGCGGGCTGCGCGCCGAACTCGGCTGCGCGGTGCTGCCGCTGTGGACCCACGAGCCGGCGCTGCTGCAGTTGGCGCGCGAACTCGACAGCACGCCCACCCGCCCGCGGCGCCGCTGAGCGCGGCTGGC
>JAABTC010000418.1 GCA_011390055.1 Burkholderiales bacterium
GCCAAGTTCGCCAACCCGAAGGTCGAGGTCAGCGCCAACATGACCGGCACCACGCCGACGGCCTGGAACGACCCGGCGCGCGGCGGCGAGTTGGCCAAGTCGCAGTTCGCCAAGGGCGTCGATGTGGTCTTCGCGGCGGCCGGCGGCACCGGCGTGGGCGTGTACCAGGCGGCCAAGGACGGCGGCAAGCTCGCGATCGGCGTCGACAGCAACCAGAACCACCTGCACCCCGGCACGATGCTGACCTCGATGGTCAAGCGCGTCGACGTGGCCGTCTACAACAGCTTCAAGCAGCACAAGGCCGGCGTCACGTCGCTCGGCCTGAAGGAAGGCGGCGTCGACTTCGCGATGGACCAGCACAACGCCAAGCTCGTGACGCCCGAGATGAAGGCCAAGGTCGACGCGGCCAAGGCCGACATCATCGCCGGCAAGCTCAAGGTCACCGACTACATGTCTGCGAACAAGTGCTGACCTGAGAGCCGCTGTGATGACAGCTGCGACCGCCGGCCGATCGCCTGCGGTCGCCCTGCGCGGCATCGACAAGCGCTTCGGCGCCGTGCACGCCAACCGTGCGGTCGACCTGACGGTGGCTGCCGGCACGGTGCACGGCATCGTCGGCGAGAACGGCGCCGGCAAGAGCACGTTGATGTCGGTCCTCTACGGTTTCTACCAGGCCGACAGCGGGCGGGTCGAAATCGATGGCAAGCCCGCCGACATCCGCAGCGCGCGCGACGCCATTGCGCTGGGCATCGGCATGGTGCACCAGCACTTCATGCTGGTCGAGACCTTCACCGCACTCGACAACGTGATGCTCGGGGCCGAGCCATCGTGGTCGCTGTCGCGCTCGCGTGCCACGGTCCGTGCCCAGCTCGACACGCTGATGCACGACACCGGCCTGGTGGTCGAGCTCGACAAGACCGTGGCCGAGCTGCCCGTTGGCCAGCGCCAACGGCTGGAGATCCTCAAGACCCTGTACCGCGGCGCACGCATCCTGATCCTCGACGAGCCGACCGCCGTGCTGACGCCGCAGGAGACCGACCAACTCTTCGCCACCTTGCGCACGTTGCGCGCGGGCGGCACCACGGTGCTGCTGATCACCCACAAGCTCAAGGAGATCATGGCCCTGACCGACGCGGTGACGGTGATGCGCGGCGGCGCGGTGGTGCTGGACACGCGCACGCGGGACACCGACATCGACCGCCTGGCCGAAGCGATGGTCGGCCGCCCGGTGCACATCGGTCGCGCCGCCGGCCAGGCGCCGAGCAACGCGGGCGTGCCCTCGCTGCGCGCCGAGGGCCTGACCTGGCGCGACGACCTCGGCGTCTTGCGGCTTGACGCCGTGTCGCTGACGCTTCGCGCCGGCGAGATCGTCGGCGTCGCCGGCGTGTCCGGCAACGGCCAGAGCGAGTTGCTCGACGTGCTGGCCGGTCTGCTCGAGCCCGACGCCGGTTCACTCGAGATCGGTGCGCACCGGTTCACGCCGCCGCGCTGGCTGCGTCCGGACCAGGCCCGCGCGCTGCACCTGGCGCATGTGCCCGAAGACCGCCAGCGGCGCGGCATCGTGCTGCCCTTTCCGGCCTGGGAATCGGCGGTGCTCGGCTACCAGACGAGGGCGCGCTACGCCCGCGGCGGCTGGTTGCGCCAGCCCGTCATGCGGGCCGACACCGCGGCGATGATGGAGCGTTACGACGTGCGACCGCGCGATGTCGGGCTCAAGTCAGCCAATTTTTCCGGCGGCAACCAGCAAAAGCTCGTGCTGGCGCGCGAGGCGCTGCCCGAGCCGACGGTGCTGCTGGTGGGCCAGCCGACGCGCGGCGTCGACATCGGTGCGATCGAATTCATCCACGGGCGCCTGCGCGCGATGCGCGACGGCGGCGGCGCGGTGCTGCTGGTGTCCTCCGAGCTCGACGAAGTGCTGGCGCTGGCCGACCGCGTGGTGGTGATGTGCGGTGGCCGCATCACGGGTGAGCTGCCGATCGACCAATGCACGCAGCAAAGGCTGGGGCTGATGATGAGCGGGGCCGATGCGCCTTTGGCGCCAACCGCTGCGATGCACGCATGAGCCGCCGGGCCGTTCCCAAGCCTGTCCTGAGCCTGGTCGAAGGGGCGAATGCCGCAGTGCGCAGCACGGAGGTTGCCTGGTGAGCCAGTCGCACACCCTGCCGCGCTGGATCGACCTGGGCCTGCTGCCGCTGCTCAACCTGGGCATGGCGTTCGCGGTCTCGGCGGTCGTGCTGCTGGCCATCGGGCAAGACCCGGTGCAGGTGCTGGTGCTGCTGGTCAAGGGCGCCTTCGGCAGCCGCGCCGGCGTCTCGTACACGCTGTACTACGCCACCACTTTCGTCTTCACCGGGCTGGCGGTGGCGGTGG
>JAABTC010000419.1 GCA_011390055.1 Burkholderiales bacterium
GTGCCCTTCTACAAGGAACTCGGCAACGCCGGCCTGAAGGCCAAGGACGTGCCGGTGGTGGCCTTCTCGGTGGGCGAGGAGGAACTGCGCGGCGTCGACACCAAACCCCTGGTCGGCCACCTCGCCGCATGGAACTACTTCCAGTCGATCAAGTCGCCCGCCAACACCGAGTTCATCAAGAAGTGGAGCGATTACGCCAAGGCCAAGAACATCGCCGGCCACAAGGACAAGCCGCTGACCAACGACCCGATGGAGGCCACCTACATCGGCTTCCAGATGTGGGTGCAGGCGGTCAAGAAGGCCGGCAGCACCGACACCGACAAGGTGATCGCAGCGATGGCCGGCCAGACCTACACCGCGCCCAGCGGCATCACTTCGAAGATGGACGAGAAGAACCACCATCTGCACAAGAGCGTGTTCATCGGCGAGATCAAGGCCGACGGCCAGTTCAACGTGGTCTGGAAGACGCCCGGCCCGGTGAAAGCCCAGCCCTGGAGCCCGTTCATTCCCGAGAACAAGGGCAAGAAGGACGAGCCCGTCGCGACGGTCGTCGCCAAGAAGTAGGCGGTGCGGTGGCTGCTGTCCTTGATCGCAGCCGCCTGGCTGTGCGCGCCTGCGGTGGCCCTGACGCCGCAGCAGGCGCGCGCACTCGCCATCGGTGAGACCGAATCACGCATCGGGGCGCTGAACGCGCTGCTCGCGGCTGCCGACGACAAGACGGTCGCACTGATCCAGGCGCTGGCCGACGACGCGGTGAAGTTCAGTGCGAGTGCCGTCGTCGTCGTCCGCGACGGCAAAGGCTTTGATCCGGTGACGGGCGCCGAAGTGGCACTGCCCGAGGCCGCCGAAGAGGTGATCAACGACAACCGGATGCGCGGCGAACTCGACTTGGCGCTGGCATCGATCAAGCTCTTCTCGACCGACGTTCGCGTGCGTGCTGAGGCCGTCAAGACGCTGCAAGGCGAGACCGACGAAGCCAGGTTGCCGCTGATCGAGAGGGCCCTGGCCGCCGAATCCGACGCCGGGGTGAAGCGCAGCCTGGTCAACCTGCGCTTCGCGATGCTGCTGGGCAGCCCCGACAAGGCCCGTCGCCTGGAAGCAGCGACGGCACTGGGCGCGAGCGGAACGCCAGCGACCAAGACGTTGCTGATCGAGCGCCAGAAGGTGGAGACCGATGCCGACGTCAACGCGGCGATCGCCATCGCATTGCGCTCGATCGAAGGCCGCCTGGCCTGGGGCGAGCGTCTGGGCGTCGTCTTCACCGGCATCAGCCTGGGCTCGATCCTGCTGCTCGTGGCCCTCGGCCTGGCCATCACCTACGGTCTGATGGGCGTGATCAACATGGCCCACGGCGAGCTGATGATGATCGGCGCCTACGCGACCTACCTCGTGCAGAATTTGTTCAAGGCCTATGCGCCGGGCGCGTTCGGGGCTTATCTGCTGGTCGCGATCCCCGTCTCCTTCGCCGTCGCGGCGCTGGTCGGTGCGCTGCTCGAACGCAGCGTGATCCGCTGGCTCTACGGCCGCCCGCTCGAAACGCTGCTGGCCACCTGGGGCATCAGCCTGATCCTGCAGCAGGCCGTGCGCTCGCTCTTCGGCGCGCAGAACGTGCCGGTCGAGAACCCTTCCTGGTTGTCGGGTGGCGTCGACGTGATGAGCAACCTGACGCTGCCCTTCAACCGCGTCGCGATCGTCGTCTTCGCGGTGCTGGTGCTGGCCGCCGTGGCGGCGCTGATCGCCAAGACACGGCTGGGTCTGTTCGTGCGTGGCGTGACGCAGAACCGGCGCATGGCCGCCTGCATGGGCGTGAACACCGCGCGCATCGACACGATGGCCTTCGCGCTCGGCTCAGGCATCGCCGGTCTGGCCGGCTGTGCGCTGTCGCAGATCGGCAATGTCGGCCCGGACCTCGGCCAAAGCTACATCGTCGACGCCTTCATGGTCGTCGTGCTCGGCGGCGTCGGCCAGTTGGCTGGCACGGTCTACGCCGCACTCGGCCTGGGCGTGTTGAACAAGCTGCTCGAGGGCTGGCAGGGCGCGGTGCTGGCCAAGATCATGGTGCTGGTGCTGATCGTCGTCTTCATCCAGAAGCGGCCGCAGGGGATCTTCGCTTTGAAGGGTCGGAGCGCTGAAGCATGAGGTGTTGCTTGAGTTGTTCTTCGCAGGCAAGTCGCCGGGCGGGGCCTGGCCGGGGCTCAGACGGCTTGCCCTTCGCTGCGCGAAGGGTGCCCTGCGGTGCTCGGTCTCCTGGCCCGTCGCATAACTCGCTACGTTCGCTGCGCTCACTGCGCTCGGACAGATGCGACGAGTCAGATCACGAAGCGCGCTGGCGCGCGCGGCCACAAGCCCTGCGCTCCTCGGCGGC
>JAABTC010000042.1 GCA_011390055.1 Burkholderiales bacterium
GTAGTCCTCGAGCGCGGGGTAGAGGATCTCCTCGACGATCGGGCTCAGGCGGTGGATTTCGTCGATGAAGAGCACGTCGTTGCGCTCGAGGTTGGTCAGGATCGCGGCCAGGTCCTTCGGCTTCTCGAGCACCGGGCCCGAGGTCTGGCGCAGGTTGACACCGAGTTCGGCGGCGATGATGTGCGACAGCGTCGTCTTGCCCAGGCCAGGCGGTCCGAACAGCAGCACGTGGTCGAGCGATTCGCCGCGTTTGCGCGCCGCGCCGATGAAGATCTCGAGCTGCTCGCGGGCCTTGGTCTGACCGACGTAATCGGCCATCGCCTTGGGCCGCAGCGCGCGTTCGACAGCCTCTTCGTTGGGCGACACCGGCGCAGCCGCAAGCAGGCGGCGTGGCGCCGGGCCTGCGCCTTCGAGGTCGTCCGTCTGGATGCTCATCGAGTCATTATCGGGCGGCTATGATTTGCGCCTGACTCGCCGCGGCTGCCCATGCAATTCGACTTTCCCATCCTCTGTGCCGCCCTGCTGCTGGCCACCTCGGCCACCGCCCAGGTCCAGGTTGAGAGTGCCTGGGCGAGGCCGACCGTGACGGGCCAATCGGTCGGCGGCGGCTACCTGAGCCTGCGCAGCGCGCGTGCCGACCGCTTGCTCGGTGCCAGCACGCCGGGCGCTGAGCGCGTCGAACTGCACACGATGGCGATGGCCGGCGACGTGATGCAGATGCGTCAGCTCGACGCAATCGACCTGCCGGCAGGGCAGACGGTGGAGCTGCGGCCCGGCGGTCAGCACCTGATGTTGCTGGGTCTGAAGCAGCCGCTGGCCGCGGGCAGCAAGCTGCCGCTGACGCTGCGCTTCGAAAAGGCCGGCGAGATGAAGGTCGACGTCATGGTGACGACCGCGGCCCCCGCGACACCCGCGGCTCACGAGCACAAGCACAAGCACTGAGCCGGCGGCGCCCCGCGCGCCGCGGTCAGCGCGACAGCGACTTCAAGGCTTGCTTGATACCGTCGGACACGCCGATGCCCGGCGGCAAGGCCTTCAGTGCGAGCGTCGCGTCGCGATCGTTGTAGCCCAGCGCGATCAGCGCTTGAACGATGTCGGCCTGCGCGTCGCTGACCGGGTTGGCGGGTGCCGCCAGGTCGGGGCCCAGCTTGCCCTTGAGTTCCAGCAGCAGGCGCTCGGCGGTCTTCTTGCCGATGCCAGGGACCTTGACCAGGCGGCCGGCTTCCTGCAGCGAAATGGCCTGCGCCAGCTCGGCCACCGAAAGCCCCGACAGGATCGACAACGCAGTGCGCGGACCGACGCCGCTGATCTTCACCAGCAAGCGGAAGGTCGACCGCTCCTCGGCGGTGAGGAAGCCGAACAGCAGCTGCGCGTCCTCGCGCACGACGAAATGCGTCAGCAGGCTGACGCGCTCGCCGATCGCCGGCAGGTTGTAGAACGTGCTCATCGGCACGTCGAGCTCGTAGCCGACGCCACCGACGTCGACCAGCAGCTGCGGCGGCGACTTGGCCGCCAGGGTGCCCGTCAGGCGTCCGATCATCGGCGGAAGAGACCCAGCCGCTGCGCTTCCAGCGCGGCCTCGGCGCGCGAGCTGACGTTGAGCTTGCGGTAGATCTGCTTCACGTAATCGGCGATGGTGTGGCGGCTCAGCCCGAGCTGCACGCCGATTTCGGGCAGCGTGAAGCCCTTGGCCACGCGCAACAACACTTCGCTTTCGCGCTCGGTCAGCGACACATGCGGCATCAGGTCGGGTTGCTGCGGCTTGGACTGCGCGGCGAAGTAGGCGATGACGCGGCGCGCGATCGACGGCGACAGTGGGGGCTCGCCCTGGCTCATGCGCGTGAGTTGCTCGGTGATCAGCTCGCGCGGCTGCTCCTTCAGGATGTAGCCGAAGGCGCCGGCCTGCAACGCGGGGAACAGGTGCTCGTCGTCGTCGTGGATCGTGACCACGACCGACTGGCACTCGCTCTGCGTCTCGCGCAGCTTCTCGACCACCGCGACCCCCGAGCCGTCCGGCAGGCCCAGGTCGCACAGCGCGAGGTCGAACTTGATCGCCGAGACCAGCTCGAGCGCATCGTGCACGCGCGCGGCCTCGGAGATCTGGCCATCGGGAAAGACCTGCATCACCAGGGTCTTCAACCAGGCCCGGATTTCCGGCAGGTCTTCGAGCAGCAGGATCGTCTTCATGGCATCGCCTTAAGGGTGGCCCTGGACGGGGCGCGCGGATGCTAACGCGGCTCAGGGGCTCGTGGTGTGCCGCTCCAGCGGCAACGTGAGGCGGATCACGGTTCCATAGCCGGGCCCCGACTCGACCAGGCACTGACCGTGCAATTGTTTGGCCCGGTGCTTCATGCTGGCCATGCCGTGGCCGCGGTCGAGGCGACCATCGAGTTCGAGCGGGATGCCCTTGCCGTTGTCCTGGATCGCGAGCTGAAAGTCGCCCCTGTCGATCACGCAACGGATCGTGCAGCGCGAGGCGCCGCTGTGCTTGATGATGTTGTTGACCGCTTCGCGCAAGATGCGCGTGGTCTGCACGTAGGCCCGCGCCGAAAGCGTCTGCGGCAGCTCCTCGGTCGGCGCGCTCCACTCGCCCTCGACCCCGGTTTGCGAGAGCCGACCCACCACCTCGGCGCGCCAGTCGCCGAGCGCGTCGATCAGCTTGACCGGCTTGCCGGTCAGGCCGCGCACCGACAGCCGCATCTCTTCGAGCGCCTCGCGCGCCAGCGTCGAGATCCGCTCGCTCTCGCTGGTGTGCACGATCGTCAGCAGCTTGGCACCGAGGTCGTCGTGCAGGTCGGCGGCGATTCGTTTGCGCTCTTGCTGCGTGACCTGCTCGACGCGCTGTTCGGCCAGTTGCGCAAAGTTCTTTTCCATGTCGGCGCTGGCCTCGCGCACGCGGAGTTCGAGCGCCTGACGGCTTTCTTCGGCGGCCTGCAAGGCGCGGCCGTAGTGGCCGATCAGATGCCATCCGATGCCCACCACGACCAGGGGTGCCAACAGCGACGGCAGCAGGTGCCACGGTGAAGCAAGGAGGCGCTCCTCGGCGGCCAGCATCAGCACCGCCAGCACGGCACCCAAGCCGAGCCAGGCGGCCATGACCGCGAAGTCGCGCCGGCGCACGCGCCAGGTGGCCCAGATGTAGAAGGCGATCGCGCCCAGCAGCTGCAGCAGCAGCAACGCATACCAGGTGCTGGCGATCATGTAGACGCGCTGCCCGCCCGCCAGCAGCAGGCTGGCGGGCAGCGCCAGGCACTGCGCGGCCAGGGCGACTTCGATCGGGCGCGAGCGCCAGCCCGCGTAGTGCATCAGGAACTGGACCGCCAGCAGCAGCAGCCAGGGCATGGCCGCGGCCAGCACCGATTCGACCGGCACGCCGGTTTGCGCCAACGTCTCCCACAGCGGACGCGCGCAGAGCAGGGCCCAGCCCAGCGCGAAGAGCGCGAAGTAGCGCAGGTGCACGTCGCGGCGCCTGGTGCGTGCGATCGACAAGGCCAACAGGCCGGTGAGAAACAGCACGCCGGTCATGGCGGCCGGGGCGGTCTCGGCCAGCAGCGTGTAGCGCAGGCGCCGTTGTTCGAGCTGCGCTTCCGGCCCGATCAGCGGTGCGGGCAGCTGCGTCGCCCGCACGCTCGAGACCACCTGCTGCAGCTTGAAGCCGGCCACGCGCAAGTCGAGCTCGTTGCCTTGGGCGCGCAGCAACGCCGCCGGCAGCGGCAGCAGCAGCGCGCGCTGGCAGTCGAGCGACACCGGGTGCTCGAGGGGACGCGCGGCATGCAGGCGGTGACCGTTCAGATCCACGTCGACCCCAGCGCACACCCGCTCCAGGTACACGCCCAGCACACCCACTGCTGCAGGCGCGAGTGCGACATCGAAGCGCAACCGGTACCAGCGCGGGTTCGACGGGGCGGGATGGGCCGGGCCCCACGCGTCGGGCAGGGCCACCACGCGCTGCTCGGCGTCGATGGGAAAGACGGCGCGGGCCGCGCCATCGGCGACGATCGCATCGGCGAACGCATGCACGCCGAGCGCGGCAGCGCGGCTGGGCTGAACCAGCACCGACAGTGTCAGCAACGCGCACACCACCCAAGCGGCCAGCGCCCGTGCGCGCCGCCAGCAGGAAGGGTGGGTGGGTGCCATCTCGGCCGGGATTGTGCAGGATGGTGCGCTCCCGCCGGCGCAGCCACAATGGCGGATTCGTGTGTTCTTGCAGGGCAATGCTTTGATTCTTCGACATGCTTTTGTCCCCCTGGACAACCAGCGGCTCGCGCACCTGAGCGGGCCGCTCGACGGGCACTTGCGGGCCATCGAGAGCGGGCTCGGCGTGACGCTGTCACGGCGCAACGAGGCTTTCCGGATCGAGGGCCGCAAGGCCGCTGCGGAGCGCGCGCTGGCGCTTTTGCAGTCGCTGTACCGACGGGCCTCACGCCCGATCGCGGACGAGACGCTGCAACTGGCACTGGCCGAGGCCAGCCTGGCGGGCTCCGGGCCGGCGCATCGCAGCGACGAGGCGGGCGCCGAGGGTGGCGGCATCGTGCTGCACACGCGGCGCGCCGACCTCGAAGGTCGCACGCCGAACCAGCGCCAGTACCTGCGCCAGATGCTGGCCCATGACATCACCTTCGGCATCGGCCCGGCAGGCACCGGCAAGACGTTTCTGGCGGTGGCATGCGCGGTCGATGCGCTCGAGCGCTCGCAGGTGCAGCGCATCGTGCTGACGCGCCCCGCCGTCGAAGCCGGCGAGCGGTTGGGCTTTCTGCCCGGCGACCTGGCGCAGAAGGTGGACCCCTACTTGCGCCCGCTCTACGACGCGCTGTACGACCTGATGGGTCTGGAGCGGGTGACCAAGGCCTTCGAGAAGGGCTTGATCGAGATCGCGCCGCTGGCCTTCATGCGCGGGCGCACGTTGAACCATGCGTTCGTGATCCTCGACGAGGCACAGAACACCACGCCCGAGCAGATGAAGATGTTCCTCACGCGCATCGGGTTCGGCGCCAAGGCGGTCGTCAACGGCGACGTGAGCCAGATCGATTTGCCGCGTGGTGCTGAAAGTGGGCTGGTGCAGGCCGAGAAGGTGCTGCGCACGGTCGACGGCATTGCATTCACGCAGTTCACCGCCGCCGACGTGGTGCGCCACCCGCTCGTGGCGCGCATCGTCGAAGCCTACGAGAGGGCAACGCCGGCGCTGCCCCGCGATGGCGATTGACAGCGCGCCGCCCGGCCTGGCGCTGTCGCTGCAGCAGCCCGACGGCCGTCATCGCACCCTGCTGTCGCGCCGGCGTGTGGCCAAGTGGTTGCAGGCAGCGCTGCAAGGGCCCGCGGAAGTCACCGTCCGTGTGGTCGGCGACGAGGAAGGCCGCGCTCTCAACCTGGCCTACCGGCAGAGCGACCACGCGACCAACGTGTTGACATTCGACTACCAGCGCGAGCCCGTCGTGGTGGCGGATCTGGTGCTGTGTGCCGCGGTGGTGGAACGCGAGGCGCATGCGCAAGGCAAGCCGTTGCTGGCGCATTACGCGCACCTGGTGGTCCATGGCGCCTTGCACGCCCAAGGGTGGGATCACGAAGTCGACGAAGCCGCTGCCCGGGCGATGGAGCAGCGCGAACGGGAGATCCTGCAGGCGTTGGGCGTGCCGGACCCGTACGCCCAGGGGAACTGATGCATCAAGAGCGTTGGCGCGTACCCAGGTAGCGCTTGCGCCAGAAGAAGGCGCCCAGGGTCAGGCCGATGACGACCATCGCGACCACCGCCACCCAGACCCCGGTGGCGCTGTGGATCAGGGGCAGGCTGTCGAAATTCATCCCGAAGAAGCCGGTCACCAGGTTGAGCGGCAAGAAGATCGCCGTGAGCACCGTCAGCGTGCGCATGATGTCGTTGGTGCGGTGGCCCAAGGCTGAGAAGTGCAGCTGCACCGCGTTCTCGGCCGACTGCTCGAGCCGACGCACATGCGTCAGGACGCGTTCGATGTGCTCGAGCACGTCGCGCGAACGCACGCGCAACAGTTCGCGTTCACGCCGTGCGGCGTCGTTGGCCGCGTCAGGCCATTCGTCGAGCGCGTCGATCCATTCCTGCACCGCGGCGCGTTGGTCTTCGCAGGTGTCTTCAAGCAGGTGCAGCGCATTGCGCGATTCGAGCAGGACCGACCAGTCGTTGAAGCGGCTCCTCGGGCTCAGCAGTTCGCTTTGCAGCTGACCAAGTTGGCGCGTGAGCAGCCGTCGCAGGTCGAGGTAGTTGTCGACCATGAAATTGACCATGCGCAACATCAGGTCGGCCGGGGCGCTCGGCAGCCGCGAGGCGCCGCGTCCGTCGTTGCCGTTGGCCAGGTCACGCAGCCGCTGGGCAAAGTGATCAAGTACTGCGCAGTTGTCGGGATGGACCGTCAACAACACATGGTCGAACACGGCGAAGCCGACCGGGCTGGTGTCGATCGCTTCGAACATGCGTCGTGCCGAAGCCTTCTTCGCCGCCGGGTCGGACTCGGCCTCGATCGCTGCGATGGCGGCCAACCGGCGAAAGACCAGCAGGTCGTACCAGGAGGTGTAATCGAAGTCGCTCGGCCGTTGTTCGTTGAGCAGGTCGGCGACGTGCAGGTCGACCAGCCCCGCGCCCTCCCAGCGCTGCAGGGCTCCCTGCAACAGGTCGTGCTGGCTTTCGAACTCGGCGCGCGTGGTGCCGATCCACACGAAACCCTGCGCCGGCAGGGTGTCCGGCAGTGCGTCGAGCGCCGTGAAGCGGTCGGGTCCGACGCGGTGGATCTGCATCGGCCGGGCGCGGGCTAGGCCCGCAGCAACCGGGCTGCGTCGAGGGCGAAATAGGTCAACACCCCGTCGGCTCCGGCACGTTTGAAGGCCAGCAGCGACTCCATCATCACCGCATCGTGGTCGAGCCAGCCGTTCGCGGCAGCGGCCTTGAGCATGGCGTACTCGCCGCTGACCTGGTAGGCGAACGTCGGCACCCGAAACTCGTCCTTCACGCGTCGAACGATATCCAGGTAGGGCATGCCGGGCTTGACCATCACCATGTCGGCGCCTTCGACCAGATCGAGCGCAATTTCGCGCAACGCCTCGTCGCTGTTGCCAGGGTCCATCTGGTAGCTGCGCTTGTCGCTCTTGCCGAGGTTGGCGGCGGATCCGACGGCGTCACGGAACGGACCGTAGAAGGCGCTGGCGTACTTGGCGCTGTAGGCCATGATCAGCGTGTGTCGGTGTCCGGCATGCTCGAGTGCGCTGCGGATGGCGCCGATCCTGCCGTCCATCATGTCGCTCGGCGCCACGATGTCGACGCCGGCTTGCGCCTGCACGAGCGCCTGCTGGACCAGCACCTCGACCGTCTCGTCGTTGACGATGTAGCCACTGTCGTCGAGGAGGCCATCCTGCCCGTGGCTGGTGTACGGGTCGAGCGCGACGTCGGTCACGATGCCCAAGGTCGGAAAGCGCCGCTTCAGCTCCCGCACGGCCTCGGGCACGAGGCCTTCGGGGTTCGCGGCTTCGCGCCCATCCGCGGTTTTCCGCGTGCCCGAGATCACCGGAAACAGCGCCATCACGCGCACGCCCAGCGCGACACAGGTCTCGGCCACCGGCAGCAGGCGGTCGAGTGAATGGCGCTCCACGCCGGGCATCGAAGCCACGGGCTCGCTGCGCTGCTGGCCTTCCAACAGGAACACCGGATAAATCAGGTCGTCGGTCGTCAGCCGATGTTCACGCACCAAAGCGCGCGCGAAAGCGTCGCGACGGAGCCGGCGCGGCCGCGCGGCGGGAAACGGAGCGGAAATGGCAGTGGGCATCGTTTCGACCCGTCGCGGAGGTGGGCTGCGCGACTCGCTGGCCCGCGAACCACAAGCAGGCGCCGATTTGTGTCAGAAACGTTACAAAACTTGTTCGCTCTGCTAAAGTCGCGATCGAATGATAGCCGCAAGGCTGTCGTTCCCTGCTTACCTCCCTGAGCAGGTGCCTTAGCGTGATGACAGCGATAAGGCTCTTCCGCCCCGGCCTGCAAGGCCGGGGCTTTTTCCGGGCGGCGCACCCTGCGGTGCCGATAATCGCCGCGGATGAGCGCCTACTTTCTCTGGGTCAAGGCTTTCCACATCGTTTTCGTGGCGAGCTGGTTCGCGGGCCTGTTCTACATGCCGCGGATCTTGGTGAATCTCGCCATGGTGGCGCCGCAGAGCACCGCCGAACGTGAGCGCCTGCTGTTGATGGCGCGCAAGCTCTACCGCTTCACGGTGTTCTTGATGTGGCCGGCGCTGGCGCTTGGCCTGGTGTTGTGGCTGGCCTACGGTGTCGGTCGGGGTGGCGGGCAGCAGTGGCTGCACGCCAAGCTGCTGCTGGTGGCCATGGCGGTGGCTTACCAGCATGCGTGTCGGCACCAGCTGAAGGCCTTCGAACGTGGCGCCGTACCCCACGGTCACCGCTGGTACCGGGTCTTCAACGAAGCCGCGGTGCTGTTGTTCGCGGCCATCGTGGTACTCGTGGTCGTGAAGCCGTTCTGAGCGTCGGGACGCTGTGACGATGAGCTTCGCGCCGAGTGCCCGGCAACGCAGCACGGCGCTGCCCTTGGCGTGGTCGGTGGCAGCGCTGGTGGTGTATGCCAGCCTCTATCCGTTCGAAGGTTGGCGCTGGCCCCCGGCACTGGACGCTTGGCAGGTGTTTCAGCTGCCCTGGCCGCCCTGGCGCAACCGGTTCGACGAGGCTGCCAACTTTCTCGGCTATGTGCCGCTCGGAGGGCTGGTCTTCACGGCCACGCTGCGCGGCGGCCGCCGGCCAGCCGTGGGCTGGGCGGCCGCGCTGCTCGCGTGCGCCGCCTTGTCTTACGCGGTCGAGGTGACCCAGAACCTGCTCCCGACACGCGTGCCTTCGCTCAAGGACTGTGCGTTCAACGTGGGCGGCGCGCTGGCAGGAGCCTCGCTCGCCGCACTGGTGCATGCGCTCGGTTGGGTCGACCACTGGCAGCGACTTCGCACACGCTGGTTCTCACGCCGCAGCGCGGGCGCCCTGGCACTGCTGTTGATGTGGCCGGTGGCGTTGCTGTTTCCCACCCCCGTGCCGCTGGGCCTGGGCCAGGTCTGGGATGAGGCGCGCAGCTTGACGACGGCGGCGTTCGAGGGCACCCCGTGGGCGGTGCCCGTTGCGGAATGGGTGGGCGGCGACGGCGAACGCAGCACGGCGCCCTTGTCGCGCGCACAAGAGCTGCTCACCATCGCCCTCGGTCTGGCCGCGCCCTGCCTGGTGGCGTTCGCAGCCACGCGGGCGGCTTGGCAGCGGCTGGTGTGGGTCAGCGGTGCGACCGCACTGGCCTTGCTGGTGAGCACCCTCTCGACCGCGCTGAACTTCGGTCCCGAGCATGCGTTTGCATGGTGGTCACCGATGGTCTGGCGCGCGTTTGCGCTCGGCGCGGGCTTGGCCATCCTGGCCGTGGGGGCGCCGGCCCGCCTGGCTGCCGCCTTGGGCCTGGCGGCCATGACGGCCTTGGTGGTGCTGGTCGCACAAGCGCCGTCGGACCCCTACTATGCGTCGAGCCTGCAAGGCTGGGAGCAGGGGCGTTTCATTCGCTTTCACGGCCTGGCCCAATGGGTCGGTTGGCTGTGGCCGTATGCGGCGATGCTGTGGTTGCTGGGCCAGTTGTCCCGCCGTGACGGGCAGGGCACCGACCTACAATCCAGGCCATGAATCCGAGCTACTACGAGCGCCACATCTTCTTCTGCCTGAACGAGCGGGACGCAGGCGAAGCGAGTTGCGCACGCCATGACGCACAGCGGGCGTTCGACCACTGCAAGTCACGTGTCAAATCGGCGAAGCTGAACGGGCCGGGGGGCGTGCGGGTGAACAAGGCCGGTTGCCTGGACCGGTGCGCCGGTGGGCCGGTGGCGGTGGTGTACCCGGAAGCTGTCTGGTACCACTACCTCGACCGCAGCGACGTCGA
Source organism: Burkholderiales bacterium (assembly GCA_011390055.1). Classification (GTDB taxonomy): domain Bacteria; phylum Pseudomonadota; class Gammaproteobacteria; order Burkholderiales; family Burkholderiaceae_C; genus CADEEN01. The sequence continues at coordinate 9,917 of JAABTC010000042.1, forward strand.
CGAGATCGTCGACGAGCACCTGGTCGGCGGCCGGGTCGTCGAACGCTTGCTGTTGGCACCCGACATCGGGCGCTGAAGCGTGAGCTTGCGCGCCGAGCGACGGACGATCGCGGGGCCTGCGGGCCTGCTCGACTGTCGGATCGAGTCGCCCCCGGAGCTGCCGCGGGGGGATGCGTTGCTCTGCCATCCGCATCCCTTGCACGGTGGCACGATGGACAACAAGGTCGTCGTCACGCTGGCGCGGGCTTTCGTGCAAAGTGGCTGGCGTGCGATACGCTTCAACTTTCGGGGCGTCGGTACCTCGGCAGGCGCCTGGGATGAAGGCCGCGGTGAGATCCTCGATGCGTTGGCGGTGGCCGCCGCGCTGCGCGACCCGGCTCGACCGCTGGCGCTCGCCGGCTTCTCGTTCGGTGGCCACGTCGCCGCGCATGCCGCCGCGTCGCTGCAGCCGCAGCATCTGGTGTTGGTGGGTCCGGCGACGTCAAGTTTCAAGGTTGCCAACGTCCCGGCACACACACTGGTCGTGCATGCCGAAGCCGACGAAGTC
>JAABTC010000420.1 GCA_011390055.1 Burkholderiales bacterium
AATTCGTCGCCGTGCGAGAAGCCCTGCGGCAGCGCGAAGCGCATGTCGTTGCAGTCGAGCGTGTAGGGCACCACCAGGTGCGGCGCCGTCGCGCCGTCGCTCTTCTTCACCTGCAGCCAGAACGGGAGGTCGTCGCCGTAGCAGTCGCTGTCGTACTCGAAGCCGCCGTGGTCGGCCACCAGGCGGCGCGTGTTGGGGCTGTCGCGGCCGGTGTACCAGCCGAGCGCTCGCGAGCCTGTGAGACGCTGGATGATTTCCATGCCGCGCGCCATGTGCTCACGCTCGATGGCTTCGTCGATGCCCTGGTACGAGATCCAGCGCCAGCCGTGGCAAGCGATCTCGTGGCCGAGTTCGACGAAGGCCGCCGTCACGTCCGGGCAGCGTTCGAGTGCCATCGAGACGCCGAAGATCGTGAGCGGCAGGCCGCGCCGTTCGAACTCGCGCAGCAGGCGCCACACGCCGACGCGCGAGCCGTATTCGTAGATGCCCTCCATGCTCAGGTGCCGCGCGGCCAAGGCCGGCGGATTGAACATCTCGGACAGGAACTGCTCGCTGCCGGCGTCGCCATGCAGCACCGAGTTCTCGCCGCCTTCTTCGTAGTTGAGGACGAACTGCACGGCCACGCGCGCGCTGCCGGGCCATCGTGGATGCGGCGGGTGGCGGCCGTGGCCGGCAAGGTCGCGGGGGTAGCGGGTACTCGGGTTCATTCGGATGCCAGGATGAGAGCCAGGTCGGGCGAGCGCGGGTCGAGCCGCAGGTTGCGCTCGACATGGTCGAGGTGATCCTCGGTCAGGCGCACCGCGGCGCGCACGTCGCGCTTCTCCAGTGCATCGACGATCGCCACATGCTCGGCCAGCGAAGCCTCGGCCGAATGCGAAGACTGGTACATCAGCGAGATCAGCGACGAACGCGACAGCAGGTCGCCGAGCAGTTCCGCCAGCACCTGGTTGTCCATCATGCGCGCCAGCACGACATGAAAGTCGGCCAGCAGATGGGTGCGGCCGGGCACGTCGGTCTGCGCGATCGCCGCCCGCTCGGCCTTCAGGTGCGCGCGCAGCTCGGCGATCTGGCGGTCGGTGATCGTGGCGCACAGGCGCTTGGCCATCGCCCCTTCGATCATCTGGCGCAGCTCGAAAACCTGGTGCGCCTCTTCGACGCTGGGCATGGCCACGAAGGCGCCGCGCGCCGGTTCGAGCGTGACCAGTCGGTCGCGGCTCAGTTGGTTCAGCGCCTGACGCACCAGCGTGCGCGAGACCTTGAAGATGTCGGCGATCGTCTGCTCGGACAGCTTGGTGCCAGGCATCAGCCGGCGCGCGACGATGGCGTCGGTGATCGACTGCACGATGCGCTGCGTGGCGCCGACCGGCGCCGTGGGGGCCGCCACCTTGCGATTCGACTCCGGTCTGGACGGGGTCACGGCTCCGATGACCTTCAAGTCGGGTCGCGTACGTGTCATGGATTCGGGTTCCTGCCTAGACTGGGTGTGAACGATAGTGTATACACTTTGGCCGAACGCGCAAGCCATGAAAGGAATCCGATGGGACACCTCAGCACCCATGTGCTCGACACCATGAACGGCTGCCCCGCGGCAGGCATGGCCGTGAAATTGCAGCGCCTGAACGGCACCCAAGCCGAAACGATCAAGGCTTTCACATTGAACCAGGACGGACGCAACGACGGCGGCGCGCTGCTCGACGCGCAGACCCTGGTGGCCGGCCGCTACCGGCTCGTGTTCTCGGTGGCCGCGTACTTTCGCGGCCAGGGCGTGAACTTGCCCGAGCCTGCGTTCCTCGACGAAGTGCCGCTCGATTTCGGCATCGCCGATGCCGGCGGGCGCTACCACGTGCCGCTGCTGGTCAGCCCGTGGGCCTATTCAACCTACCGCGGCTCTTGAGCGCCGCATTGGAGTTCCTCATGTTCAACCGTCGCTCTTCCCTTTCCGCTGCCGTCGCATTGGCTGTTTGCGGCTTCGCCACCGCGGCGCACGCCGCCTGGCCCGAAAAGCCGGTCCGCATCGTCGTCACCTTCGCCTCCGGCGGCGCAAGCGACATCGTCGCGCGGGTCATCTCCGAACCGCTGGGCAAGGCGCTCGGCCAGACCATCGTGGTCGACAACAAGCCGGGGGCCGGCGGCACCATTGGCGGCGCCGAAGTGGTGCGCAGCGCACCCGACGGCTACACGCTGATGCTGTCCAACTCCACGCCCACCTCGATCGGCCCCTTCACGGTGCCCAAGCCGCCGTACGACCCGGTGGCGCAGTTCACCCACGTGGCGATGCTCGGCGTCGCGCCGGTGCTGCTGATGGCCAACCCGAAGACCGGCCCGGCGACGCTGAAGGATCTGCCCAAGGCCGCGGCCG
>JAABTC010000421.1 GCA_011390055.1 Burkholderiales bacterium
CGGCACCTTCCACCCGCTCGCCCTGCACGCGCGTGTAGCCGCTGGCCGACAGCCATTGCTCCTGCTGCTCGGCCGTGGTGTCGGCGGGCAGTTGCGCGGGGAAGCTCAGCACCAGGCGCGGGTCGCCGGCGGCGTGGGCGCGCTGCACCAGGTCGGCGTAGATGGTCTCGGGCGTGTCGTGGCGCACCGGCAGCGCGGTCTGGCGGTCGAACAGCTGCGCCGCGCGCGCAAACAGCAGCTTCAGGTGGTCGTTGAGCTCGGTCATCGTGCCCACCGTGCTGCGGCTGGTGCGCACCGGGTTGGTCTGGTCGATGGCGATGGCCGGCGGCACGCCGTCCACGCGGTCCACCGCCGGCCGGTCCATGCGGTCGAGGAACTGGCGCGCGTAGGCGCTGAAGGTCTCTACATAGCGCCGCTGGCCTTCGGCGTACAGGGTGTCGAAGACCAGGCTGCTCTTGCCCGAACCGCTGGGGCCCGTGACCACCGTCATCTCGCCGGTGCGGATGTCCAGGTCGAGATTCTTCAGGTTGTGCTGGCGCGCACCACGGATGCGGATGAGACCGGAAGACATGCGGGCCTTGACGGGATGGGGGCCGGGCATTCTAGGGATGGCCTGCAGATCGCGTCGGTGCAGGGGTAGGGATGGCGGCCCTGCTATGGCAGACCCGAACACGGGATTTCACTGGCCTGCTCGACCCCACGAACCGGCGATGGCGTCGTTACCATCGCTGCGCATCCGCCGCCTTCTGCAGCACCCCTCCGACGCCATGCTCGACGACATCCGCCAGGCCGCTGCGCGCCAGCGCACGGCGCGCAGCCTGCGGCGCATGCGCGCCGATGCGCTGCGCCTGCTGTCCGAGAAGGGCGAGCTGGGCGGCATGGCGCTGGCGCGCGAGCTGATCGACCGGCTCGAGACCCTGGGCGACGATCAGATCGACGGCTTCTTCGATTTCCTGGCCGGCGAGCTGAGCCCCGACCCGCAGGCCGTGCTGGCCCTGGCCCAGGCCTACGCCCTGACGCCGGGCGCGCCCACGCTGCTGCCGCTGATGCAGGCGGTAGAACCACCCCGGCAGGAACTGCTGCGCCGCCTGAACCGCATGCCCGGCGGCACCGCGGCCGTGCTGCGCCTGCGCCGCGCGCTGCTGCAGCGACTGCCGCAGCGGCCCGAGCTGGCGGCTATCGAAGCCGACCTGCTGCACCTGCTGACATCGTGGTTCAACCCCGGCTTCCTGCGCATGAAGCGCGTGGACTGGAACTCGCCGGCGCAATTGCTCGAAAAGATCATCCACCACGAGGCGGTGCACACCATCGACGGCTGGGACGACCTGCGCCGCCGCCTGCAGCCCGACCGCCGCTGTTTCGCCTTCTTCCACCCGCAATTGGTGGACGAGCCGCTGATCTTTGTAGAGGTGGCGTTGCTGCCGGAGATGCCGGCGGCGATTGCGCCGCTGATAGCCAAGTCCAGCGTGCCGCTGCCGGCCGAGCGCTTTCGCGTCGCCGCCTTCTACGGCATCAGCAATTGCGAGCCCGGGCTGCGCGGCGTGTCGCTGGGCAACTTCCTCATCAAGACCGTGGCGCAGCAACTGCAGCTTGAGCTGCCGCGGCTGCGCAGCTTCTGCACCTTGTCGCCCATCCCCGGCTTTGCCGCCTGGCTGCTGGCCGAGCCCGATTTCGCTGCCTGGCCCCCGCTGCGCAAGGCCGCGCTGGCCGAGCTGGAAGCCGCGCGCACGCTGTTGCGCGAACACTGCGGCGGCGACCTGGGCGCGCTGCAGGGCCCGGTGGTGCACGAGCAGATGGCGCCCGAGGCCGCGGCCGCGCTGCAGCTGCTTTGCGCCGCCTACCTGGCCTACGCCTCGCCCACCCCGGCGGGCGACCCGGTGGCGCGCTTCCACCTGGACAACGGCGCCCGGCTCGAGCGCCTGAACCTGCGCGCCAACATGTCGGGCAAGGGCCTGCGCCAGTCGTTCGGGCTGATGGTCAATTACCTGTACGACCTGGCGCAGGTAGAGGCCAGCCACGCCAGGTTCCGGCAGAACGAGGTGGTGCGTTCGCGCGCCATCGCCCTGCCCGGCTGAACGCCGGTCCTACAACAACCACGACGGAGACAGACCCATGACACAGCAGCCGCATGACCTTCCGCGCCGCCGCGCGCTCATCGCCGGTGCCGCCGCGCTGGCCGCTCCCTGGGCGCAGGCGCAGTCGGCCTGGCCCGCCAAGCCGGTGACCATCGTCGTGCCCTTTCCACCGGGCGGCGGCACCGACGCCTTTGCGCGGCCGCTGTTCGCCGCGATGACGCGCAACGTCGGCCGCCAGTTCGTCATCGACAACAAGGGGGGCGCCGGCGGCACGCTGGGT
>JAABTC010000422.1 GCA_011390055.1 Burkholderiales bacterium
TGGTCAACTATCCGGGTTTTCACAGCGACACCGATCGACTGGGTGACATTGGTCTCGGCACAATCCCGAAGCGCCGGCACACGACCGACCCCCACCCCGAAGGAGACGAGACGATGTTGAGAACCACCCTGGCCCTGGCGACGTTGTCGCTGGCCGCCTGCCAGTCGATGACGCCCCCCGCTGCCGCGCCGGCCGCTGCTGCCGCTGCGGCGCCCCCGGCCTGGCAACAGGGCCGCACCCCCGAGCAGGCCAGCTCGACGCTGGCGCCGGTGGCCGGCAAGCTCACCGCCACGCCGGCCAGTGAGATTCCGCTCGCCAGCTACAAGTTGCCGCCCGGCTTCAAGGCCGAGATCTGGGCCACCGGCATGCCGGGCGCGCGCGCAATGGCGCGTGCCGAGAACGGCAAGATCTACATCGGCACGCGCGGCATCGGCCGCGTCTACGAGGTCACCGACAGCGGCGCCGCGCGCACCAGCCGCGTCGTCGTCGACAAGCTCGTGCAGCCCGCTGGCGTGGCCTATGCCAACGGCTCGCTGTACGTGATGGCCATCGACAAGGTGCTGCGCTTCGATGGCATCGCCACCAACCCGGCCGCGCAGCCGGTGGACATGACCGCCGCCTTCAAGCTGCCGAAGGAGCAGCACCACAACTGGAAGTACATCGGCTTCGGTCCGGACGGCAAGCTCTACGTGCCCTTCGGTGCGCCCTGCAACATCTGCGAGCCGGGCCAGGAGTACGCGCAAATCCGCCGCTACAACGCCGACGGCTCGGGCATGGAAGTCATCGCGCGCGGCGTGCGCAACACGCAGGGCTTCGCCTGGCATCCCGACACCAAGGAGATGTGGTTCACCGACCACGGCCGTGACTGGATGGGTGACGACGGCCCCGCCGATGAGCTCAACCGCATGACCAAGGTGGGGTTGAACTTCGGCTTCCCGTACTGCCATGCGCAGGGTCTCAACGACCGCGATTTCCCCAAGGCCAATGGCTGTGACGGCGTCACGCTGCCGGTGCAGACCATGGGCCCCCATGCCGCCGCGATGGGCGTGCACTTCTACACCGGCAGCATGTTCCCGACCGAATACCGCAACACGATGTTCGTGGCGCGCAAGGGCTCGTGGAACCGGACGCAGAAGTTCGGCTACGACGTGGTGACGGTGCAGACCGACGCGCAGGGCAACAACCCGCGCGTGCGGCCCTTCATGACCGGCTTCCTCGACCCCAGCAACGACAGCATCAGCGGCCGCCCGGCCTACCTGCTGCAGTTGCCCGACGGTTCGCTGCTGGTCAGCGACGAGCAGCTGGGTGCGATCTACCGCATCACCTATGCGAAGTAGGCTGGTTGCGGCGGTGCTGGCTGCGGCTTCGGCCGCCGCGCTGGCCCAGCCGCAGCCAGCGGGCCTGGAGGCCTGCACGGCGTGCCACGGGCCCGGCGGCAACTCGCTGACGCCGGCGATCCCGTCGATCGCCGGCCAGCCCCGCGTCTTCATCGAGAACCAGCTCGTGCTGATCCGCGAAGGGCTGCGTGACGTGCCTGCGATGAAGGCCGTGATGGGGGGGCTGAACGACGCCGAGATCGTCGCGCTGGCGACGCACTACGCCGCGCAGGCGGTGGTGGTGCCGCCGGGCGCGGTGGATGCAGAGAAGCGCCGGCTCGGCGCCGAGGTCTCGAAACGCGCGCTCTGCAGTACCTGCCACCTGCCCGGCTACACCGGGCAGAACCAGGTACCGCGCCTGGCCGGGCAGCACGAGGCCTACCTGCTGCCGACGATGAAGATGTACCGCGACAGGCCCGACCCGGGGCGCGACACCGCGATGTCGGCGGCGTTGTACGGCCTGAGCGACGCCGATCTGGCGAACCTGGCGCACTACCTGGCCACCACGAAGTAGCCGCGGCCAAACGCCGCGGCGGCCAAAGACTGCGCGCCAACCACCGCCTCGGCCTCGATCTCGACGCGGTAGCCCGTGCCCACCAACGCGGCCACCGGCAGCAGCGTGTGTTCGCGGGGCGGATCTCGCCGAAATGCCGGCCGTGCACCGCGCTCACTGGTTGCCAGTCTCCGACCGCGCAAGCATGGCCAGGTGAGATGCCCGAAAGCTGCCCATGGCCAGCGGCAGGAAGTGCGGAAGCCGAATGCGAAGATGACCTTGAAGTCAGGCCATTGGGGAGCGAATGACCTACAGCGACATCGACGGCCGCTGCACCATCGCCGCCCGCCAGCGCTGCAAGTGCGGGTGCTGCGCTGAGTCGTAGAGAATGATCATCGTTGGCTCCTACGCGGCTAGGGGCGATGGGGCGTCATTGCGGCACGGCCAGCTTGTCCTGGGTCTTGGTGTCGAAGTCGCCG
>JAABTC010000423.1 GCA_011390055.1 Burkholderiales bacterium
CCGTTCGCCCACCGGGCCGGCCATGGTGGCGCCGGAATAGGCGCCGTTGATGATGCCGACCAGCGTGATGCCGATCTGCACGCCCGACAGGAAGCGGCCCGAATCCTCGGCCAGTGTCAGCGCGGTCTTCGCACCGGATGATCCGCGCTCGGCCAGCCCGCGCAGCCGCGGCCGCCGCGCCGAAACGATGGCGAGTTCCGACATGGCAAAAAAGCCGTTGAGCAGGATGAGGCCGGCGACGATCGCGGCGTCCAGCCAGGGGAAGGGGGCCATTGGCTCCGGGCACATAACGCGGGGCCAGGGTGCCCGCTCCAGACCTTCATACGGGAAGCGGGGGCGCGCTGCAAAGCGCGTTCATGATGGAACCAGACGCGTTTTGAAGCGTATTGGCTGCAAGGAGACTGAAATTGAAGAATGCAATCATGATTACCGCCCTGTCCGCAGCCCTCGCGCTTGGTGGCTGCGTCACCGATCCCGAAACCGGCGGCAGGCGCATCTCGCGGCCGGCGGGCACTGCGGCGGCTGGCGCGGGTGCGGGCGCCTTGCTGGGCGCGCTGCTGGGTGGACGCAACAATCGCGCTGAAGTGCTGATCGGCGCCGGTGTCGGCGCCATCGCTGGCGGCGCCGTGGGCAGTTACATGGACAAGCAGGCACGCGAACTGAAGCAACGCACGGCCGGCAGCGGCATCGAAGTGGAGCAGCGCGGCGACGAAATCGCCATCAAGCTGCCGTCGGGTATCGCGTTCGACACCAACGAATCCAGCGTGCGGCCGGACATGCGCCCGGCGCTCGATGAGGTTGCAAAGACGCTGGCCAGCTATCAATCGACCTTCATCGATGTGACCGGCCATACCGATTCAACCGGCGGTGACGCCATCAACCAGCCGCTTTCGGAACGCCGCGCCAGCTCGGTGGCCGATTATCTGCAATATCAGGGCGTGCAGCGGGCGCGCATGGCAACGCGCGGATACGGCGCGCAAATGCCGGTGGCGACCAACGACACCGACGCCGGCCGCAGCCAGAACCGCCGGGTGGAAATCCGCCTGTCTCCGGTGACGCAATCGGACGTGGCCCGCCCCAATTCCTGAGGCTTAACTCCTGAGTGTCGCGCCCAGCTTCGCCGCCGCTGCCACGATCTTGGCCGAGACCGCTTCAATGTCGGCCTCGGTCAGGGTGGCGGCGGTGGGTTGCAGCGTGACTTCCACCGCAAGGCTGAGCTTGCCCGGCGCGACGCCGGGGCCGGCATAGCGATCGAACAGGCTGACCCCCGCGATCAGTGCCTTGTCGGCGCCGGCCACCGCGCGCAGCAGGCTGTCGGCGGGCAGGCTTTCATCGACCACGAAGGCGAAATCGCGGCTGAGCGGCAGTAGCGGGCTGGGGGCCCAGGCCTCGCGCTTGCGGCTGCGCGGCGGCAGCGCGTCGAGATAGAGCTCGACGGCGGCGACCGGCCCCTTCACGTCGAACTGGGCGGAGGTGCGCGGGTGAATGATGCCGAAATCGGCGAGCGCCGCCTTGCCCAGCACCAGCCGGCCTGCCCTGCCAGGATGCCACCAGCCGTCTGCCGGGGCGACGACCTGCAGGCGCTGCACGGGTGCGCCAAGCGCGGCAAGCGCGGCCAATGCTTCGGCCTTGGCGTCATAGGCGTCGGGTTTGGTGGCCGGGCCGGAGCGCCAGTCACGCCCCTTGGCTTCGCCGGCCATCAGGATGGCCGCAGTTGGCCGTTCGGCATCGGCGAGATAGCGCTGGCCGAGTTCGAACAGGCGCACGGCGGTTGCGCCGCGATCCATGTTGCGGGCAGCGGCAGACAGCAGCCCGGGCAGCAGGCTGGGGCGCATCGCGGCCATGTCCGCCGAGATCGGGTTGGCGAGGTTGAACGGCGCGCCGCCGAAGGCATCGGCCTCTGAAGGCGGCAGGAAGCTCCAGGTGATGGCTTCATCATGGCCGCGGCTGGCCAGCACGCGGCGCAGGCGGCGCTGGGTGCGTTGCAACGGGGTGGCGGTCGGGGCGGCGACGCCCTCGGCACGCGGCAGCGGGGTCGCCGGCACGCGGTCGAGACCGTGGATGCGGACGACCTCTTCAACCAGATCGGCCTCGCCATCGACATCGCGGCGCCAGGACGGGACGGCGACCTGCCACACATCGCCTTTGGTCACGCCGAAACCGAGGCGGGTGAGGATATCAGCCTGTTCGTCTTCGGCCACGTCCAGCCCGGCCAGGCCAAGCACGCGCGACGGGCGATAGGCGATGGCGCGGCTGGTGTCCGGAATCGTGCCGGCGACAACTATTTCCGAAGCCTCGCCGCCGCACAGATCGAGCACCATCTGCGTGGCCAGTTCCAGG
>JAABTC010000424.1 GCA_011390055.1 Burkholderiales bacterium
CGGCGGTCACGGGCCCCGGTGCCGGCAACTGGGTGCTGGCGGGTGACTGCACGGCCGAACGCGTGCTCGAGCCGGGCACGTCGTGCCATGCGCGTCTCACCTGGAGCGCCGGCGCGGCCGGTCCCGTCGAGGCCGCCCTGCAATGGCGCAGCAGCGGCGCGAGCCCCGGCACGCTGAAGTTGCAAGGCGTGGTGACGGCGGCCGCGCCGCCTGCCACGCCGCCGCTGGCGGCTGCCCCCGAGCTTTCGGTGCCGGCTGCTGCGGGCAGCGGCGGTGGCGTGTTCAGCGCCGGCTGGCTGGTCTTGCTTTGTGTCGCCACGGGAGCGCTTGTCATCGGCCGTCCACGGAAACGTCACGATGCCGTCACGCCGGGCTCTTAGCCTCCTGCAAGGCCCTCAACCTCTGCTGTACAGCAACCCATGAACAAACCTGTTGATTTCCCCGTCGCCTCTTTCAACGACGAAGACTCCAATACCTCCGCCAACGCGACCTTCGATCAGGTCCTGTCGGCGCGCCTGAGCCGTCGCGGCCTGCTGCGTGGCGGCTTGGGGGGCACCGCGACGCTGATGTTCGGCACGCTGGGCACGATGAGCCTGGCCGCCTGCGGCGGCGGCGATGACGAGCCCAGCACGCGCGTCGAGCGTCTGGGCTTCACGCCGGTGGCCAAGGCCGTGGCCGACGTGCTGACCGTGCCTGCGGGCTACACCGCGACGGTGATGTACGCGCTCGGCGATCCGCTGACCGCCGCCACGCCGGCCTTCAAGAACGACGGCACCGACACCGACTACGACAACCGCGCCGGCGATCACCACGACGGCATGGAGTACTTCGGCCTGTCGGCCGACGGCACGCGCCGCGATCCCGCGGGCGTCGAGCGTGGCCTGCTGGGCATGAACCACGAGGCCCTGACCGACCACTTTTTGCACCCGAGCGGCAGCACCGCGCGCCCGCGTCCGGCCACCGAAACCGACAAGGAGATCCCGGCCCACGGCGTGTCGATCGTCGAAGTGCGCAAGACCGGTTCGACCTTCGCGTACGTGCGTGACTCGGCCTACAACCGCCGCGTCACGCCGCTGACGCCGCTCGAACTGTCGGGCCCGGCCCGCGGCCACGCGCAGATGGTCACCAAGTACTCGGCCACCGGCGTCGCCGCCCGCGGCACCATCAACAACTGCGGCACCGGCTACACGCCGTGGGGCACGCTGTTGACCGGCGAGGAGAACTGGGCCGGCTACTTCACGCGCTCGGCCACCGACAACACCACGCGTGGCGGCGCGACCGCCAAAAGCGTGGTCTCGCTCAACCGCTATGGCCGTGCGCAAGGTGCCGCGAGCCGCCACGGCTGGGAAACCAGCGGCGTGGCCGACAAGTACGCCCGCTGGAACGTCACGCAGACGCCCGGCTCGACCAACGCGGCCGACGACTACCGCAACGAGCTGAACACCTTCGGCTACATGGTCGAGATCGACCCGTACGACAAGACCGCCGTCATCAAGAAGCGCACCGGCCTGGGCCGCTTCGCGCACGAGAGCGCGGCCTTCGGCAAGCCGGTCGAAGGCAAGCCATTGGCTGTCTACATGGGCGACGACTCGCGCGGCGAGTACATCTACAAGTGGGTCTCGACCGCCCTGTGGAGCGCCGCCGACGCGAACGCGGCCAACCGCATGGCGGTCGGCGACAAGTACCTCGACGCGGGCAAGCTCTACGTCGCCAAGTACAACAGCGACGGCACCGGCGTGTGGGTCGAGTTGGCAGTGGCCAGCATCCCCGGGACCTACACCGCGTATGCCTTTGCCGATGCCGCCGACATCGCCATCCACACGCGCCTGGCAGGCGACGCGGTGGGTGCCACCAAGATGGACCGGCCGGAGTGGTGCGCCACGCAGCCGATCTCCGGCGAGGTCTACTTCACGCTGACCAACAACAGCAACCGCAAGGTCGAGCCGAGCGGCTCGGGCCAGCAGGGCGTCGATGCGGCCAACCCGCGCGCCTACAGCGACAGCTTCGGCGGTGCCGCCGCGGGCTCGCCCGGCAACGTCAACGGCCACATCCTGCGCATGGCGGAGAACGGCGGCGAGCCCGCTGCCACCGCTTTCCGCTGGGACGTCTACGTGTTCGGCGCCGAGGCCGGCGCCGATGCGGGCAAGATCAACCTGTCGTCGCTGACCGCGGACCAGGACTTCTCCAGCCCCGACGGCCTCTGGTTCAGCCCCACCACCGGCGTGGGCTGGATCCAGACCGACGACGGCTCTTACACCGACGTCACCAACTGCATGATGCTGGCCGCGGTGCCGGGCACCGTGGGCGACGGCGCGAAGAAGAC
>JAABTC010000425.1 GCA_011390055.1 Burkholderiales bacterium
CGATGCGTTGTGCTTGGGTTGTGTTGACATAGATCCGTGTTGCGCCCCAGGGCCAGCGCCGCAATCGACCTGTGGATGGCCTGCCCGGAGGGACTCGAACCCCCGACCCCCAGCTTAGAAGGCTGGTGCTCTATCCAGTTGAGCTACGGGCAGCTGTGCTGGGATGGGCACGCATGAAGTGGTCGGGGCGACACGATTCGAACGTGCGACCTACTGCTCCCAAAGCAGCCGCGCTACCAAGCTGCGCCACGCCCCGACGTGCGCGCATTCTAGGCGCCGGGGGCCATCGAACCGTGCTCAGTACGGCACGGCCGGCTCGGCATCGATGATTTCGCCGCCGGCCGCCGGTGCGGGCAGCAGCAGCTGGTTGGCCACGGCCATGCACTGGCGGATGTGCTGCTCGCAGACGTACTGCAGCGCGCTGTAGGTCAGCGCGGCCGAGACGGCCTGCCCGGCCAGCGGCACGTACTTGGCCGCCTGCTGGGCCGACAGCCGCACCCCGACGGCCTTCAACAGCGCCAGCACCAGTTCGCGCGTGATGAGCCTGCCGACAAGCAGCCCGCCGCCGGTGCTGATGGCCTTGTAGACCACCAGCTGGCGCTCCGGTGCGAGGCGCTCGATCTGCTCGGGCGAGAGGCCGAAGGCACGGTTGATGTCGGGCAACAGCTTGACCAGCACGCCGACGTCGGTGACCCAGTCCAGCCCGGGCACCGGCACCATGGCCACGCCGGCCGCAAAGAGCGCACGGTGGCGGACCATGCGGCGGCAGCGGGCCGCCACTGCGCTCACGCCCGCCTCGTCGGCGGCTGGCGCAGCGGCTGGGGTCTTGCGAAGGATCATCGAGGGCACCGGGCCATGGACGGCACTTATGCTAGCGCGGCGGGTGCCTCGGCGCTCAAGGACCCTCGGATGACCGCGCGGCGAACGGGCATGTCGACGCGTGGGCCGGTCGGCGCGGGGGAGCGCCGCCGCGTTGGTTGGCGATAATCCCGCCGACCACCGATGCACTCCTGGCACCCCACCTTCCCGTCGAAACGCGACACGCCGTTGCATCCGCTGCGCGGCGTGGCGGCCGCCCTGGCGTTGGCCGGGGCGTTGTCGTTCGCCGGTAACGCCAACGCCCAGGCCGAGGGCGTGCCGCAGAACCTGCCGACGATCGTGCTGCAGTCGGGCATGCACATCGTGCGGGCGGCCGTGGCGCAATCGCCCGCGCAACGCCAGACCGGCTTGATGTTCCGGCGCGAGATGGCGCAGCACGAAGGCATGTTGTTCGTCTTCGACGAAGCCTCGACGCAGTGCTTCTACATGCGCAACACGCCCTTGCCGCTGTCGATCGCCTTCATCGCCGACGACGGCAGTGTCGTCAACCTGGCCGACATGCAGCCGCAGACGCTGGACAGCCATTGCTCGGCCAAGCCGGTGCGTTACGCGCTCGAGATGAACCAGGGCTGGTTCGCCAAACGCGGCGTCAAACCCGGCAGCCGTATCACCGGTGCGCCGTTCAAGGCCGCCGCCGTGAGCGCGCCGGCCCCTGTGCTGCGCTGACCCTGCGGGCGCGACGATGCGCCTGGCTATAGTCGCCGCGTCCAAAACAAAACGAGGGGTGGGAACCATGGGCGTGATCTTTCAATCGCTCGGCCGCACCGTGGCCGCCAGCCTGGTGCTGGTCGTGTTGCTGGCGCTGGCGCTCGGCAACGTGCCGCTCAACCATGCGTGGGGCGCCTTCGTGATGCGCTGGCTGCACGTGGCCGCCGGCATCATGTGGGTGGGCCTGCTGTACTACTTCAATTTCGTGCAGATGCCGTCGATGGCGAAGATTCCCGACGAGCAGAAGCCGGCCATCGGCAAGGTGATCGCACCGACGGCGCTGTTCTGGTTCCGCTGGGCCGCGCTGGCCACGGTGGTCACCGGCCTGGCCGTCGCCGCCATGAATGGCTACCTGGTGCAGGCGCTGTCGCTGCAGCGCCCGTTCCTGGCGATCGGCGTGGGCATGTGGCTGGCGCTGCTGATGGCGTTCAATGTCTGGTTCATCATCTGGCCGAACCAGAAGAAGGCGCTGGGCATCGTCACCGTGCCGGCCGAAGAAAAAGCCAAGGCCGCGCGCCTGGCGATGCTGACCTCGCGCTTGAACACCATGCTTTCGCTGCCGATGCTCTACGCGATGGTGGCGCAGCAGAACGGCGGGCTCTAGCCGCCACGCCCGTTGCGCGTGCTGCCGGGTCAGCCTGACCTCGGCGCGCGCGTGCGGTCGATCTGCAGCTCGGTGCTGCCGCGCGCCAGCGTCAGGCGAAGCCAGTCACCGCCCCGCAGTTGCTGCGGG
>JAABTC010000426.1 GCA_011390055.1 Burkholderiales bacterium
GCTTGCCGGCGGTGCCAGTGCGCCATCCGTGGCTGTTGATACCGGTGCCACGGGTGCCACGCCTCGCACCTCCAAGACGTGCCAGGCAGGCGATTGCCCGGTGGCACCAGAGCGCACCAAGGTGGGGTATGGCAGCGGCGGGTCGAGCTCGCCAACCCCGGCCATCGAGCGTGACACGAACGCCCGCTGGGGCCGTTGATCATGTCTGCCCGACACGCACGCATGCGATACCTTGTGGCGCCCGGCGCGCTCTTCGCCGCTGCGCTGGTGTTTGCAGGCGTTGCCGCTTCGCCGGCCGGCAGCAACCAGGCTCTGCAGGTGTGGCGCGCCGGGGCCGGTCAGACCGACGTGCCGGCCGGTGTGCTGGCCGACGGCACGCCGTCTTCGCTGTCGTATCTGAAGGCGTCCAACGCCGACGCCGCCGATGCGTTCGGCTCGGCAGTGGCGATATCGCGAGACGGCAGCACCCTGGTGGTGGGTGCCGACCTCGAAGCAGGCGATGCGCGAGGCGTGAACGGTGCACAGGACCGCAACGATCTGCCGGGCGCGGGGGCCGTGTACGTGTTTTCGCGTTCGGCCAACGGCTGGGTGCAGCAGGCCTATCTCAAGGCACCGCAGCCCGAATCGGGCGCCGGTTTCGGCATGTCGGTTGCGCTGTCGGACGACGGGCACACCGTGGTCGTGGGCGCACCTTTCGAGTCGCACGCACAAGGTGAAGGCGCCGTGCACGTGTTCCGTCGTGCGCATGGCCAGTGGCTGGCCCAGGCCCGCGTGCAACCTGCAGCCGGTGGCCAGGCGGGGTTGTTCGGTTGGCGCGTGGCGCTCTCGGCAGAAGGCACGTCGCTGGCCGTGGGTGCCCGCGAGGGCCATGCCGCCGACGCGCATGGTTCGGTGCACGTCTTCGCAAGACTGGCAGGCCAGTGGGCACCGGCGTCGCGGCTGGAGGCGGCAACGCCCGTGGCAGGCGACGGCTTCGGTCACAGCCTGGCTTTTGCGGCCGACGGCGGCACCCTGGCCGTGGGCGCGCGGCCGTCTGAAGCCCTGCGTGCCCATCCATCCGTCCGTTCTGGCGATGTGCGTGTGTTCTCGGCTGCGCCATCGGGCTGGGAGCCGGTGGCTCAGCTGTCGGCATCCAGCGGGCTGACCAGCCATCCGGTGTCCACCGAGGTCGTGCTGTCGGCCAACGGCCAGCGGCTGGTGGTGGGCGCGCACGGCCCGGCAGGCGCTGCCAGCGAGGTGCGTGTGTTCGATCGGCAGCAGGGTCGATGGACCCAGACGGCGACATTGCAGAGCGCTGGCGCGGCCTGGGGCTTTGGCGAGCGCCTGTCGCTGTCGGCCGATGGGCAGCGCCTGGCGGTGTCTGCCATGTACGAACCCCTGCGTGCGTCGCCGACCTCGCCCGGGGCCCAGGCACCCGCCGCGCCCGAAGCCGGTGCCGTGTATGTGTTCGACCAACGCGCGGGTCAATGGACCCAGACCCAACGCCTCAACGCAGCGCACGGCCGCAGCGGTGACCTGTTCGGGTCGGCACTGGCCTTGTCGGGCGACGGGCGCTGGCTGGCCTCGGGCGCCCGGCTCGAAGACGGTGGCGCCAGCGGCATCAACGCCCCGTCGTCCGCCGCACCGGCGGCCAACAGTGGCGCGGTGTACGTCTACGCCCCTGCCTGATCAGATCCAGCGGCCCTGCCGGCAGACGCGCCGCACACGTCCCGCCGGCGTCATGGCCTGCCAGGCGTCGTGCGCGGCCAGCAGCACGACATCGGCCGGGCAGCCCGGGGCGAGGCGCCCGTCCCAGGCCAGCCGCATGGCCTGAGCCGGCGCCACGGTGATGGTGTCCAGCCAGGCTTCGGCCGGGGAAAGATGCGCCATCTGCACGCCCAGCGCCCACGCCTCCAGCGGATCGTGCACTCCGTACGGAAAGAACGCATCGGCCACGTTGTCGCTGGCCAGACAGGTGCGCACGCCGGCGGCACGTGCCTCGCGCAGCCGCGTGATGCCGCGCTCGAGTGGCGTGTCGCGCCACGAGCCTTGCAGGTACAGGTTGGTGGACGGCAGCGCCGTGAGCGTGATGCCGGCCTGCGCCAGCAGGGCCAGCGTGGCAGCCGCCTGTGCGGCCGGCTGAACCGACAGCGAACACGCATGACCGCAGCTGACGCGTGCGCCCCAGCCGCGCGCCAGCGCCAGTTCGGCCACGGTGTGCAGGCCGGTGGCGTCGGCGTCCAGGCCTTCGTCCACATGAAAGTCGATGTCCAGATCGGCCTCGATGGCCAGATCGAACACGCGCGCCAGCCGGCGCTGCGCATCGGCCTGCCGGTACAC
>JAABTC010000427.1 GCA_011390055.1 Burkholderiales bacterium
CCCCTGGGACGACGTGGCGGCACGGCTGTATGCGCCGTCGATGCCGCAGCTGCGGGCGCTGTCGCAGAAGCAGTGGGCGCTAGCCCGTCTTTCTCAACTCGCGACTGACACCGCCGCTAAGTGATTGATTTGATTTGGCGCGGGGCCGAAGGTCTTCACTACACGGGGGCTGTGGCCGGGGCCTGTTGGCGAACTTGCGTGGCTGTGATCTTTGGCGGTGGCTGCTCTGGCAGGCTCAGTCGCAGTTGCTGCAGCAACATCCGATGCTCGGCCTCAGGCTGTGTGTAGCGCGACAGCAGCAGTTCGCGCCCGT
The DNA here is from genome assembly GCA_011390055.1 of Burkholderiales bacterium. GTDB lineage: Bacteria > Pseudomonadota > Gammaproteobacteria > Burkholderiales > Burkholderiaceae_C > CADEEN01. The sequence continues at coordinate 314 of JAABTC010000427.1, forward strand.
CGGTGGTCGGGATGTGCACATCCACCATTTGCATCGCCTTGAATTTGGTGATGACCTCGCGCGGCGTGAGACCGCCGGCCAGGGGCCGCAGATTGGCTTTCAAGGTGACCTGCAGGCAGTATGCGAGGAAGGCCACGAAGATGTGCGCTTCGATGCGATCGTCCTTGCGGTGGAAGATCGGCCGCACGGCCAGATCGTGTTTGAGTTCCTTGAAGGCCTGCTCGACTTCGGTGAGCTGGATGTAGAACGTCCACAAGCGCTCGGGCTGCTGCGCATCGAGGTTGGTGCGCAGCAGATAGCGTCCCTCGCGCCGACGCACCTGGCGCAGCTTGGCGCGGTCGAGCCGGAACGTGAGGCTTGCAGCCGGCGCGACTTTCTTGGCAGCGCCTGCCTTGGCCTTGACGGCGCGGGCCTTTGGGGTGGCGGGGGCCTTGGACTTGGCGGCGGCCTGCGGCGTGCTGTCGGGCGCCGGTTCGGCGGCGTCGACCTCCGAGATCGTCACCCGAACCAAATGCGCGGCTCGCCCGGCTTCGTGTCGCGCAGCGCCGAGCTTCATCAGCAACTGGTCACGGCTGAGCGTCTGGCCTTGCAACTCTCGCAGTCGATCGATGTAGCGACGCAACCGCCTGCGTCGCATGCCGCGCTCCTTGTCGATGCGTGCGTCGCTTTGTGCCAGCACGTACACGTCCTCCTCAGTGGCCAGCCGCTTGACCTGCACGCCCTCGCGCACGCGGGCCCAAGGCTGGCCGAGGAAGGCCTGTTCGAGCTTGGTCAGCCGCCCCTTGGGGGTGCCCACCAAGTACGACGCGCCCTTGGTGCGCATCTCGGCCAGGCTGTCCTCGGTGGGGATGCCACGGTCCATCACCCAGATGCGGTTGGCGCGCCCGTAGCGCTGCTCGATGCGCTGGAGGAAGTCGCTCAGCGTGGTGGCGTCAGCGGTATTGCCCGCGAGCACCTCGTAGCTCAGTGGGAAGCCCTCGGGTGTGACGATCAGCGCGATGACGACCTGGCGGCAGTCCCCGCGCTTGTCGCGGCTGTAGCCGAACTGGCGCAGCTCGTCTGGCCCGCGCTCGACATCGGTCTCGAAGTAGGTGCTGGTCAAGTCGTACAGCAGCACATCGAACTTGGCGTCGAACAACTCGCCCCAGCGACGCTTCAAGAATTTGAATAATTCGTCCTTGTGCTCGACCAGCCGGTCCAGGCAGCGGTACAGCGTGTTCTTCTCGGCCAGCGCGAAGTCCGAGTCCAGCAGGTCTGCCATCGCGCTTGAATCGAACCATTGGCGATGCAGCTTCCACTCCGAGCCCGGGTCAATGAGCCGATAGGCCGTCAGCGTCTTGAGCACTTTCAGCCACGGCGTACCCTCACGCGAGGGGCGCAGCCGCGGACGCCAGAAACTGTCGAGTTCGAGTTGCTGCCACAAGTTCATTGCCAGCCAGCACGCACCCCACTGGCGCGGGTGCTCGAGCCGCAATCGGCTCAGGTGCACGCCGATCGCATCCACGTCGTCGCAAGGCATCGAGCCGGCCGGGAACAGCGCCGCCTGGCGCCGCGTGCCGTTCATTTGCACTTCGATCGTCTTGCGCCACGCCTCGCGCTGGCTGGCGTTGATCTCACCCAGGTACAACACCTGGCGTTGCGCCACCCGCCCATCGGCAAGGCGCCGATTCTCGACAAGGTTCCAGTACTCGTGGGTCTTGCCGTCCTTCACGCGTCGGGTGCAGCGCAGGAACATCCCTGCACTCTATGAACCCTGTGCCCCGGGCGCAAGGACCAAGGTCTTCACTACACGCGTTCTCCTCATCCCGCGCCTTATGGCTCAGGCACTTACGCGCGCAAAACGGCTCGATTCGCACGAAAGCAACGGCGAGTTGAGAAAGACGGGCTAGAACGGCCACGAATTGCGGCCCAAGGGCCGTTTGAGCGGGCGGCGGCACACTCGCTTGCGCGCACCGGCTAAAGCCACGTCCTACAGGCTTGATGCCGGGGCCATCGTCGAGCT
>JAABTC010000428.1 GCA_011390055.1 Burkholderiales bacterium
TCGTGATCGCTGCGTTGGTCGGCGAGGGTGCGGACTCCGGCGAAGGCCTGGTGCTGCGCGCCGACGGCGATCGGGTGCGCGTGCTGGCCCGGATTGCGGCGGCCTGAGCCAGCGCCGGGCCATGGCACGATGGCGACCTGCGCCGGTCTGGCGCGCGCCGCCGCCCCTCTTCCACCGATGGCCAAGAAGCCCGTCCACGTCAGCGAAACCCCGGCGACGGCCTGGCTGCGCCGGCAGGGTGTGGCCTACACCGAGCATGCCTATGACTACGTCGACCACGGCGGCACCGCCGAGTCGGCGCGGCAACTCGGCGTCGACGAGCATGCCGTGGTCAAGACCCTGGTCATGCAGGACGAGCGCGCCAGGCCGCTGCTGGTGCTGATGCACGGCGACCGGCAGGTCAGCACCAAGGGCCTGGCGCGGGCGATCGGCTGCAAGGGCGTCGAGCCGTGCAGCCCCGACGCCGCGCAGCGCCACAGCGGCTACCAGGTCGGGGGCACGTCACCCTTCGGGTTCAAGCGCGAGGCGGTGCCGGTGTACGTGCAGGCCAGCGTGCTCGGCCTGCCGCGCATCTTCATCAACGGTGGTCGCCGCGGCTTCCTGGTCGGCATCGAGCCCGCGGTGCTGACGGGCGCGCTCGGCGCCCAGCCGGTGGACTGCGCGCTGTCGGTTTGAGGCGCGCGTAAAGTCCGTACCTGGTATTCGGAAACCGGACAGCGGCAGGGGCAGCAACGATGGCAACGATGGACGCATGGAGCTTGGTGGCGGTGCTCGTGGCCTACGGCATCGGCTCGCTGTCGTTCGCGGTCATCGTGAGCCGCGCGATGGGGCTGGCCGACCCGCGCAGCTACGGTTCGGGCAATCCGGGTGCGACCAACGTGTTGCGCTCGGGCAAGCGCAGCGCCGCGCTGGCCACGCTGGCGCTGGATGCGCTGAAGGGTTACCTGCCGGTGTTCGTGGCGCTGTGGCTGGCACCGCGCTTCGGCTTCGGCGCCGCAACCGTGGCCGCCGTCGGGCTGGCCGCGTTCCTCGGCCACCTCTGGCCGGTGTTCTTCGGCTTCAAGGGCGGCAAAGGGGTGGCCACCGCCGCGGGCGTGCTGATGGCCTTCAACCCCTGGCTCGGCGCGGCCACGCTCGCGACGTGGCTGATCGTCGCGCTGTTCTTCCGCTACGCGTCGCTCGCGTCCCTGGCCGCGGCACTGTTCGCGCCGTTCTACCAGTTGCTGATCTGGGACGCCGATGCCTACGCGCTGGCCATCACGGTGATGAGCGCGCTGCTGGTATGGCGCCATGCCGGCAACATCAAGAAGCTGATGGCCGGCACCGAATCGAAGATCGGCCAGAAGACAGGCGCACCGCAACGCGGCGCCAAGCCCAAAAACCTCCCCAAAGAAAACCCCAAAGGACACGCCCGATGAGCTCCTCGATCCAACGCTTCGATGTCGGCGCACGCATGTCGGAGATGGCGGTGCACAACGGCACGCTGTACCTGGCTGGGCAGGTGGCCACCGAGGGTGCACAGGACATCAGCGGCCAGACGCGCCAGGTGCTGGCCGCCATCGATGCGCTGCTGGCCCGCGGCGGCAGCAGCAAGTCGCGCATCCTGCGGGCCCAGATCTTCCTCGCCGACCTGGCGGATTTCGCGGCGATGAACGAGGTGTGGGAAGCCTGGGTGGTGCCGGGGCACACGCCGCCACGTGCCACGGTGCAGGCCGCGCTGGCGCGCCCGGAATGGAAGATCGAGGTCGTCGTGACCGCGGCGGCCTGAGCCGGCCATGACGCGCCTGAAGGCAGGTCCGCGCTCGATCGCATTGCTGCTGGCGCTCGTGCTGGGCGCAGGCGCCGCCTCGCAGTGGTGGGCCCAGGGCAGCGAGCAACGTCGCGGCGAACGGCTGGCTGCCGTGGCCGCGCCGGGCGACATCCGCATGCTGTCGTCCGAGACCTGCGTCTACTGCGCAGCGGCGCGGCGCTGGATGACCCAGCACCGCGTGCGCTTCGACGAGTGTTTCATCGAGCGCGATGCGCAGTGCAAGCTGCTCTACGAAGCGGCGCAGGCGCGCGGCACACCGACGCTGCTGGTGCGCGGCCAGGTGCAGGTCGGTTTCGACCCGGCGCGCGTGCTGGCCGCCCTGGAAGCCCGCAAGGCCTGAACGGCACCCGGCTTGCCCAGGCCGGGAGATGGACGAATCGACCACCTTCACCGTCGCCTTCATCGTCATCGGCTTGCTGCTGGTGATCATGACGCTCGGCGGCTCGTTCGTGGCGCGCTTGCCCCTCAGC
>JAABTC010000429.1 GCA_011390055.1 Burkholderiales bacterium
GTCGCCCAGGATTTCCTTGACGATGGTGTGCAGCAGCAGGCGCGCGGTGGCGTAGGTGTAGTCGGGGTCTTTTTCAATGAGGGTGCGAGCTGCCAGGATGGCGGCCTTGTAAACCTCTTCGATCGGCACGCCGTCGTACAGGTTGCGCTTGGTCTCGGCCACGATCGGATCGGGCTTGACGTCGGCACCCAGACCGGCACAGGCGTTGTCGATCAGCGTCTGCAGCGCGGCCAGGTCGAGCGGCACGCGCTGACCGCGGTCCAGCACGTGCAGCACGGGCTCGTCGGTTCTGGTGGCCGCCACCTGGGTGGCGCGTTCGGCAGAGCGGCGCTCGCGGTAGAGCACATAAGCGCGCGCCACTTCGTGGTGGCTGCTGCGCATCAGGCCGAGTTCAACCTGGTCCTGCACGTCTTCGATGTGGAAGGTGCCGCCGCCCGGTCGCGAGCGCATCAGCGCCTTGACGACCGCGCCGGTGAGTTCGTCCACCGTCTCGCGCACGCTGGCCGATGCCGCGCCCTGCGTGCCGTGCACCGCCAGGAAGGCCTTCATCATGGCCACGGCAATCTTGCTCGGCTCGAACGGCACCACGGCGCCGTTGCGGCGGATGATCTGGTACTGCGCATACAGCGAAGCGCTGGCAGTGGGTGCGCTGCTGCCGGCCATGCTGGAGGCGGCCCGGGCGGCGACCGGCGAGTTCGTGGTGGGGGTGGAAGTGGTCAGCATGGTTCCTCTGTCTGTGTTCTGGTGTGCTCTGTCGAATCTGTCGTCGGGGCGGTGCGAGCTGGGCGTCGGGCTCGTCACCGGTGGGCTGCATGTGTGGCCGCCGAAGACCTGAGGGCACACTATATATGGTGTGTGAGGTGGGTTCAAGCCACTACAGCTAGCGTGCAAAGGTATTTTTCCCATGCCTGCTGCCATCGCAGCAATCGTCATCAGGTTGCGTCAACCGGTGGCTGATGGCAGCCCCGCGGCGCAAGCGCAGATGGCGTCTGCAGGTCGTGTCCAACATGCAGCGACGGCGGGCCATTCACGTCGATTCGGGTTCGCAGCCCGCATGTTTTCTGACGACTTGCCGAGCGCCCGCTCTTCAGCTTCGATGCTGCTGCGTGTTGCCTGCCAGCGCGACCGCGGGAAAACACCCATCGGCCCAGGCGAGTCTTCGTTGCAACGCCCGCCAGTCGAAGCCGGGACCGGGATCGAGCTTGCGGCCGGGTGCGACATGCTCGTGACCGGCCAGCGACGTGATGGCGAACATGCTGCTCAAGGCTTCGCACAGGGTGGCCAGCGATGCGTACTGGGCGGGCTCGAAGGTCTCGCCTTCCAGTCCTTCGAGCTCGATGCCGACGGAGAAATCGTTGCAGTTGTTGCGGTCGCCCCAGCGGGACGCGCCCGCATGCCAGGCGCGGTGATCGACCGACACGAACTGGACGATCTCGCCGTCGCGGCGAACCAGGAAGTGGGCCGACACCTCGATGCCCCGGATGGTCTGGAAGTAGGGATGCGCGTCCCAGTCGAGCCGGTTGGTGAACAACTGTTCGATCTCGGGTCCACCATAGCGGCCAGGTGGCAGGCTGATGGAATGCAGCACCACCAGGTCGACCGTCGCTCCGTCGGGCCTGGGGCCGAAGTTGGGCGACGGGCAGCGTCGGGCGGCCGACCACCAGCCCTGTTCCCAGGCGACTGGTGCCGGACCCGGCACTTCAGCCTTGATCGTCATCGTCACTGCTGGCGCCCGGCATGGCGATGCCCAGACGCTGGATGCGGTAGCGCATCTGACGCAGGTTCAAACCCAGGCGCGCTGCGGCCGCCGTGCGGTTGAAATCGCATTCGCGCAATGCTTTGAGCAGCACCTGCCTTTCCTGCTCGTCCAGGTATTGCTGCAGGTCGCTGGGGATGGTGTCGTGCCCGTCGACGGGCATGGCCGAGCTGGGCGTTGCATCGGCACGTTCGGTCACCGCCATCGACAGGGTGTCGAAGTCGTCAGCCGTGTCACCGAAATCACCGGGATCGAGCGGGGCACCGCCTGAGAGCGCCAGTGCGCGCTGCAAGAGGTTCTCCAGCTCGCGCACGTTGCCCGGCAGTTCGCGCGAAAGCAGCCATTCCAGCGCCTGTGCCGTCAGCTCGGGCACCGCCTGCCCACTTTCGTGGCACAACCGTTGCAGCAGGGCCTGCACCAGTTCGGGCAGGTCTTCGCGGCGCTCGCGCAGGGCGGGCGTGCGCAGGCCGATCACGTTGAGCCG
>JAABTC010000043.1 GCA_011390055.1 Burkholderiales bacterium
CAGGGTCGGGCTCATGGCCCGGCCGAGGCAATCGGGATGCCGTCGGCGCCCGAGCCATGCAACGGCGACCGGCGCGACGAGGCTGTCCGGTGCCCCAGGGGTGGGTACGGGCACAGCACTTGCCACAGTAGGGTTTCCCACCGGGCCCCGACGTGCGCATCGCCTACATCACCGAAACCCATCCGCCGGAGATCAACGGCGTGGCCCTCACGGCCGCGCGGGCGGTGGCCTACCTGCGCGAGGCCGGCCACGCGGTGCAGCTGCTGCGGCCGCGTCAGGCGGGCGAGCCAGCACTGCGCAACGCACGCGAGTGGCGCAGCCTGGGCGGCCCGATTCCAATGTACGACGACCTGCGCTACGGCTTGGCGAGGCCGCGCCAGTTGCAGCGTGCCTGGAGCCACGACCGGGGCCGCACCGCCACCGGTTTCGTGCCCGATCTGGTGCATGTGGCCACGCCCGGGCCGCTGGCCTGGGCGGCACTGCGCGCTGCCCGAGGCATGGGACTGCCGACGAGCGCCGACTTCCGCACCAACTTCCACGCCTACAGCCGACACTACGGCCTCGGCTGGCTGGAGCCGGTGGTGCTGGGCTACCTGCGGCGCCTGCATGCGATGGCCGATTGCAATTTCGTGCCGACCCGTGCGTTGGCCCGCGAGTTGGCCGGGCAAGGGTTCGAACGCCTGGCGGTGGTGGGTCGCGGCGTCGATGCGCAGCGTTTCGACCCGCGCTGGCGCGACGCCGCGCTGCGCACGGCCTGGGGCGCGAGCGACGAGGCGCCGGTGCTGCTGTACGTCGGTCGCCTGGCGGCCGAGAAGAACGTCGAGCTGGCCCTTGCGGCGCACCGCCGCTTGCAGGAGCGGCTGCCCGAGGCTCGACTGGTGGTGGTCGGCGACGGACCGTTGCGTGCACGGCTGCAGTCGGCCCACCCCGAAGTGCATTTCGCCGGCGTCCAGCGTGACCAGGCGCTGGCGCGACACTACGCCAGCGCCGACGTTTTCCTGTTCCCGAGCCTGACCGACACCTTCGGCAACGTCACGCTGGAAGCGCTGGCCAGCGGCCTGTCGGTGGTGGCCTTCGACACCGCGGCCGCTGCCGAGCATGTGCGCGAAGGTGTGAGCGGCTGGCTCGCGCCCGTGGAGCCGTCGCGTGTCGATGCCGACACGGCCTTCCACGCCGCGCTCGCGCGCGCCACATCGAACATCTGGCGCGCCGATGCGCCACTGCGCCAGGCCGCGCGCGAGGCTGCGCTGCGCGCTGACTGGCCGCGCGTGCTGCAGCGCTTCGAGCAGCGCCTGTGCAGCACCGCCGATGCAGCGATCACCGGACGCTTCCCGCATGCCGCGCTGGCTTGACGCCGGGCGCGTGCGCGGCATCGCGCTCGACCGGCGCGGCGCGCGTGCGCTGCACGACGCGGTCACGCACCGCGGGTTGCGCCGGGCCTTCACGCTGGCCAGCCGGCTCGGCGACGCGCCGATGTGGATCGTGCTGCTGCTCGTGATGCCGCTGCTCGACCCGGTGAACGGCACCACCGTGGCCCAGCGCATGCTGGTGCTGGGCAGCGTCAACTACCTGCTTTATGTCAGCTTGAAGCGCAGCACGCGGCGCGAGCGGCCGTTCCAGCAATGCGATGGCATCCTCGCCGGCCTGCCGCCGCCCGATGCCTACAGCTTTCCGAGCGGCCACACGCTGCACACGGTGGCCTTCGGCGTGTTGTTCACGTCGTTCTATCCGGCCCTGGCGCCCTTGCTGTTCACCTTCGCACTGGCGGTCGGCATGTCGCGTGTGGTGCTGGGGCTGCATTACCCCAGCGACGTGGTGATCGGTGCGGGCTTGGGCACCGCGACCGCCAGCCTGTTGCTTTACCTCGACGCCTGAACGCGTCGTCGCTCGGGCTCTTAGGCGCACGCGCGGCAAGATTTACCACGCGTGGCGGCACGCGACTTGCCTCGTGCTGGGCTCGAACAACGACGCTGCGGCGTGAGAGGACCCCATGGCGCGAGAAGAGAACACCAGTTTCGGCGTCTTCAAACCGATCGGCCATGTGGTGATCTCGGTGCCCGACGCGCCGAGCGCGGAGCGGGCCGCCTTGGCGGTGACCCAAGCCGGCGTGCCGACTGGCGCGATCCACCGTTTCACCGACCGCGAGATGATCTCGCAGATCGACCAAGACATGCAGCAGGCCAGCCCGCTGGCTTCGATCGGGCAGGAGATGAACCTGATCAAGGCGCACCGCGACCTCGCCGAGCGCGGCTACCACTGGCTGGTGGTGCGTGCCGACGACGACGACCAGGCGCGTGCCATCGCGCAGGCGGCCGAAAGCTGCGGTGCCGAGCGGGCCCAGCATTACGGGCGCTTCATCATCGAGGAGTTGATCGACCGGGACACCGGTTTGAACCAGGTCGGCGAGTCGCCCGATCGCGGCCTCGACGCCCAGACCCTGTCGGGCGAGGAAGGCGACGCGGTGGAACCGGCGTCGCGCAGGAACCCGAGGTGAACCCCATGGCGCCCGGGCCCGACGCCACCTTGCAGAGCCAGCGCGAGATCCAGCGCGAGCAGGATGCGCGCGACGCGGCTGCGCCGCAGGGCGCGGGCACGGCGGACGCATCGGAGCAGGCTGTGCAGGCCGGTGCGCGCCCGCATCCGGTGCAACTCCCGGCACAGCATCTCGAGAAGCCCGGCCTCGAGGCCGACCTGCAGCTACGGCCCCAGTTCCTCGCGCCAGACTACCGCGGCAGCGGCAAGCTCGAAGGGTTCGCCGCCCTGGTGACCGGTGCCGACTCGGGCATCGGCCGCGCGGTGGCGGTGCTGTTCGCGCGCGAAGGCGCCGACGTGGCGGTGGCTTTCCACTCCTCGGTGCGTGACGCCGAGGAAACCCGGCGCTGTGTCGAGGCCGAGGGCCGCCGCTGCCTGCTGCTGCAGGGCGACGTGAAGGACCGTGCCTGGTGCGACGCGGCGGTCGCGCAGACCGTGGCCGAGTTCGGCCGGCTCGACGTGCTGGTCAACAACGCGGCGTTCCAGGAGCATGCGAAGGACCTGGCCGATCTGGATGACCGACGCATCTTCGAAACGCTCGACACCAACATCGGCGGCTACCTGCGCATGGCGCGCGCGGCCTTGCCGCATCTGAAGTCGGGCTCTTCGATCATCAACACCGGGTCGGTCACCGGCCTGCAGGGCAGCAAGCATCTGATCGACTACGCGGCGACCAAGGGCGCGATCCACGCGTTGACCAAATCGCTGGCCAGCAACCTGATCGACCGAGGCATCCGCGTCAATGCGGTGGCACCCGGGCCGGTCTGGACGCCGCTGAACCCGGCCGACAAGGCCGCCGACGACGTCGCGAAGTTCGGCCGCGACACCGACATGAAACGCGTCGCCCAGCCTGAAGAGCTGTCGCCGGCGTACGTGTTCCTCGCCTCGCCGGTGTGCTCGGGTTACATCACGGGCATCGTGCTGCCGATCACGGGGAGCGTCGGCGCCATCTGATCGATGGGAACGGCCGGCGCGCGCCGGCCGTTGGAACTCAGAGCTGGTGATCGCGTTTGCGGCGCATGCGGTTGACCAGCATCGTGCCGGCGACCAGGACACCCACGGTCGCCAGCGCGGTCTTGCCCGGCGCAGCCTTGACCAGGTTGACGGCCAGCTCGCCGGCGCGCGGCTTGGCCAGCTCGAGCCGGCGCGCGGTCATTTCGGCACCGAGTTCGGACAGACGCTCCTTGCCGAGCGCCTTCTCGGCAGCAGGCAGCAGCTGGGTCTCTTCGTCGGCGACGTGGTGCATCACCGCGTTCATCAACTCGAAGATCGCATCGCTCGGCTGCTCGCCGTCGGTGTCGGACGCGCGCACGCGCTCGATCAGGCGACGCATCTCGTCGTGCTCGGGCACGCTCTTGTCGAGCGCGGGCGAAGCGACGCCGGCCTTGCGCAAGGCCGGGTAGAAGATTTCTTCCTCGAGCTGGGCGTGGATTTCGAGTGCGGCGCAGATGCTGCGCAACACACCGCTGCGCACGGTGGCGCTGGTGTCGGGATCGAGCTTGTGGAACTGGGCCAGCACATGGCTGTGGTCCATGCGGATCATGCGCGCGGCGGTCGGGGACAACTTGCTGACGATGGGGTTCATGGCATTCCTCGGTAGGTTTTGATGGCAACGACGCAGTCCAGCAACGTCCGTGCCCGGGTCGGCCTGCGCTACGCTTGCGCTTGGCCGAATTGGCGCGGGCGCGCCGCTTGCCCAACGCGACCATCCATCCACAACCCAGGGAGCCCCGAATGGCCACCAACGAGAATCCGTTTCCTTCGTCCACCGATGCCATGCCCGGTGCGTCCGGCTCGCTGGGCCTGTCCGGCAGCAGCAGCACGCTGGCTTCGTCTTCGACGCCGAACGACATGTTGAACAAGGTCGTCGAGAAGGCGCATGCCACGATCGACCGGCTGGCCGAGACCGCAGCGCCCCACGTGCAGCGTCTGAGCGAGGGTGCGTCCTCGGCCAGCGAGGTGCTGCACGACCGTGCCGGCCAGGCGCGCGAGCTGGGTGACGAGTGGACGCAGAGCCTGCGCAACACCGTGCGCGAAAACCCGCTCGCCACGGTGGCTGCCGCGGTGGCGCTGGGCGTGATCATCGCCAAGCTGAGCCGCTGAGACCATGGTGGCCCACGCCGCGCAGCCGACACCCGGCCCTGCCGACCAGGGCTTCCCCGAGCCCCAGAGTGCCGAGGAACGCGCGGCCGCCGGCGCGCGCGGGCCCTCGGCCGCGAACGACGGCGCTCCCCACCAGGCCGCCGGCGAGCAGCCTGAAGGCCTGTTCGAAAGCTTGCTGGCGCTGGTCAAGGATCTGCCGGCGCTGGTCAGCGACCGGGTCGATCTGCTGTCGCTCGAGCTGAAGCGAGCCGGCCGTGCGCTGGCGCAGATCCTGGTGCTGGTCGTCGCCGGGGCCATCCTGGGCATCACCGCCTGGTTGGTCCTGTGGGGCGCGATCGTCGTCGGGCTGGTGGCGCTCGGCTTGCCGTTGGCACTGACGCTGTTCCTGGTGCTGGCGATCAACATCGGCGCGGCCGTCTGGGCTCTGATGCGGGTGCGCAGGCTGGTGCCCATGCTCGGTCTGCCCGCCACACGCCGGCACCTGATGGTGAGTCCGTCGCCAACGCCGTCCGCCGGTGCGCCCGACCCGGGAGCGCCTTGAGCGCCGCTGCACTTCCATTTGCCCGCTGCCTCGCCCGCTGCCACCCACGACATGACTGCCACGACGCTGAACCCACCCGAGCCCGCCACCGTCGCCCCGGTGCCCGCCAGCCTGAAGCGCTCGCAGGCCGAGGACGATGACCTCGATGCGCGCATCCGCCAGACCGAGCAACGGTTGGTGCTGCGCGAGGAGAACATGCGCCGCCGTTTGGGGTCTTTCACCGGGCGGTTGAAAGACGTGGCCCAACCCAAGCGCCTGCTGGCACCGGCCCTCGGTGTCGGCCTGGCGGGTGCCGCGTTGTGGTGGATGTTGCGCAACCCCTCCAGCACGCCGCGTCGGGCGGCCGCGGCGCACGGCGCCGATGCCCAGGCGCCGGCTCGCCGCGGCGAAATGCCCTGGGTGCGCATGGTGGCCTTCATCTGGCCGCTGTTGCCCGAGCACTGGCGCTCCAAGGTCAGCCCCGCGACGGCCAGCACGGTCGTGGCGCTCGGCCTGCCCCTGGCCGAGCGGGTGCTCGGCGGCGGCACCCGGCCAGCGCTGCAGACGATGCGGCATGTCGAGCTGACGCGCTTCGCTGGCCGCTGGTACGAAGTGGCGCGGCTGCCGATGTTCTTCGAGGCGGCCTGCGAGGGTCAGCCGACCGCGCATTACGCGCCGCAGATGGACGGCAGCATCGACGTCGTCAACCGCTGCCCGGTCGGCAAGGGCGAGGTCACCGAGGTCACCGGTGTGGCCGAGCCGGTGGCCGGCAGCGGCGGCGGCAAGCTCAAGATCAGTCTGTGGCCGGCCTGGCTGCGCTGGCTGCCGATGGCCTGGGCCGACTACTGGATCGTGCACGTGGATGCGGACTACAGCGAGGCGCTGGTCGGCAGCCCGAGCCGCAATTTTTGCTGGCTGCTGTCGCGACGCCGCAGCCTGCCGCGCGAACGCATGCTGGCGCTGGTCGAGATCGCACGCGACCAGGGCTTTGCGGTCGACAAGCTGCGCTTCGTGGAACCCCGGTCGTCCTGAAACTGCCGCAGGGGCGGCCGCTGGCGTTCGTTGCCGGCACACCCCTTGCCGAGCATGGGTCTCCGGCCGACAACGGCCGCCACGTCTGGACTACGGAGTAGACCCATGGGACACAGCAGCCTTCTCGGAACCGACCGCGCCGCCGAAGAACCGGCCGGCCGGGACACCGCCCTGCTCGGCCCGAGCGACAGCTCGGACACCGGCAGCGACATGGCCGGCATCGGCGAAAGCGACGACGGCGACCCGACCCTGCCGGTCGATGTGGCGATGCGCGACGACATGCCGCACGCCGCGATGGCGCCCGAGAACCTGGCCGGCAGTGCCAGCGATGCCGGTGGCACCGGCGAGCGTCGCAGCGCCGGCCTCGACGCCGGCGAGCGCGAAGGTGCCGACATCGGCGTCGACCGGGTGTTCTCGATCGACGCCGACGGCCAGGGCGAAGACGACTTCGACGAAGACGAAGACCCCGACCTGGCCTTCATCGACGCGGCGCAGGCGGCCGACCCGCTCGAAGACGAACCCGCCGATCCCGACCTGGCCGACGAAGACCTCGAAGACGACGACGACGCCGACAGTGGCGAGCGCTACGCCGACGAAGACGACGGCATCCCCGGCGCAAAGCCCACCCGCACGGCCGACAAGGCCGCCGGCGTGCTCTGAGCCGCCTGTCCCTCACAACCTCACCGCATCCACAGGAAACCCATGGCCACCCGTTCGAAATCCTCTCCTCCCAGTCCCGACAGCAGCGGCCGCACGGCCGCCCCTGCCAGTGGCAGCGCGCCGGCGAAGAGCGCCAAGAACAAGCGGACACCGAGCGCCGCAGACCCGGCTGCCGACCCGAACGCCAACCCGGCGAGCGACGGCACGCCGCCGGCGATGCAGGATGTCGTCGGCTCGATCCTGAGCACCGTGTCGGGTCCCTCCACGCCGCCGGCCGACGGCGACGAGAGCGGGCTGATGACCGCCGCGCAGGAAAAGCTCGCGCTGCAGAAGGGTGGCGCGCAGCGGCTGTCGAAGGCGATGCCGGCCAATCCCAACAAGCCGTTCGAATTCGGCCTCGACCACGGGCATGCTCCCAAGGAAGGGGCGCACGCTGGCGAGTCGGAGGAGAACGAGGTGAGCGCCAGCACGGTGAGCGAAGACGTCGATTCCGACAAGCTCGGCGATGGGCTTCCCAAGCCCGGCCACAACCCCACCAACGGCACCCTCGATCGCGTGCGCGTCGATTCGCAGCAGCGTGTGCTGACCACCAACCACGGCGTGCCGATCGGCGACAACCAGCATTCGTTGAAGGCCGGGCTGCGCGGGCCGACCCTGCTCGAAGACTTCATCCTGCGCGAGAAGATCACCCACTTCGACCACGAGCGCATCCCCGAGCGCATCGTGCATGCGCGCGGTTCGGCCGCGCACGGTGTGTTCGAGGCCTACGAATCGCTGGCCGACATCACGCGCGCCGACCTGTTCTCCGAAGCCGGCAAGCAGACGCCGGTGTTCGTGCGCTTTTCGACCGTCGCCGGCGAACGCGGCTCGGCCGACACGGTGCGCGACACGCGCGGCTTCGCGGTCAAGTTCTACACCCAGCAAGGCAACTGGGACCTGGTCGGCAACAACATGCCGGTGTTCTTCATCCAGGATGCGATGAAGTTCCCCGACGTGGTTCACGCCGTCAAGCCCGAACCGAACAACGCCATCCCGCAGGCCAGCAGCGCGCACGACACGTTCTGGGACTTCATCTCGCTGATGCCCGAGTCGGCGCATCACGTGGTCTGGCTCATGAGCGACCGCGCCATTCCACGCAGCTACCGCACGATGCAGGGCTTCGGCGTGCACACCTTCCGCATGGTCAACGAGGCCGGCGAGTCGGTGTTCGTCAAGTTCCACTGGCTGCCGCTGGCGGGCACGCACTCGTTCTCTTGGGACGAATCGGCCAAGATCACCGGGGCCGATCCGGATTACCACCGGCGCGACCTGTGGGAGTCGATCGAGTCGGGGAATTACCCCGAGTACGAGCTCGCGCTGCAGGTCTTCACCGAGCAGCAGGCCGAGCAGTTCTCGTTCGACGTGCTCGATGCCACCAAGATCGTGCCGGAAGAACTGGTGCCGCTGCGCGTGGTCGGCAAGATGACGCTCAACCGCAACCCGGACAACTTCTTCGCCGAGACCGAGCAGGTGGCCTTTGCCACGCACCACATCGTGCCCGGCCTGGATTTCAGCAACGACCCGCTGCTGCAAGGCCGCAACCACAGCTACCTCGACACGCAGTTGTCGCGCCTGGGTGGTCCGAACTTCCACGAAATCCCGATCAACGCGGCCGTGACCCAGGTGCACAACAACCAGCGCGACGGTATCCACCGCCAGGCGATCGCCCGCGGCCGCGTGGCCTACGAACCGAACTCGCTCGGCGGCGGCTGCCCGTTCCAGGCCGGCAAAGTGGGCTTCGTCTCGTTCCCGCAGCCGGTGCAGGAAGACAAGGTGCGTGGCCAGCCTGAAAAGTTTGCCGACCACTACTCGCAGGCGACGCTGTTCTTCAACAGCCAGACGCCGGTCGAAAAGCGCCACATCATCGGGGCCTACCGCTTCGAGCTCTCGCGCGTGACGGTGCCGGCGATCCGCGAGCGCGTCGTCTCACAGCTGGTCAACATCGATCCGGTGCTGGCCCGTGGTGTGGCCGACGGCCTGGGCATTCCGGTGCCGCCGGCACAGCCGCGTGCGCTCGAGGTTCCGGCCAAGAGCGAGGTCGAGGTCTCGGCCGGGTTGTCGCTCTTTGCACGGCCGGGCTCGGCCCATGCGAAGGGGCGCAAGGTCGCGATCCTGGTGGTCGAGGGCAGCGACGGGGCTGCCTTGCGTGAAGCGCAACAGGCGCTGGCCGAAGCCGGTGCGGTACCGCGTTTCGTCGGCGCTCGCCTCGGCCGCGTGGCCGTCGCCGGCAACGCTCCGATCGAGATCGAGACCACCATGGAAGCCATGCCCTCGGTGTTGTGGGATGCCGTCGTGGTGCCGGCCGATGCGGCAGCGCAGGCGGCCCTTGCACGCGACATGGATGCGAAAGACTTCATCAAGGAGCAGTACCGCCATTGCAAGGCGATGCTGATGCTTGGCGAGGGTGGCGCGACGTTGCTGGCGGCCATCGGCCTGCCGGTGGACTTGCAGGACGGGCGTCCCGATCCGGGCGTGGTGATGGCGACCGACGCGGGGCGCGATCACGCTGGCGGCAACGGCGTCGACGCCTTCATCGCCGCAGTGGCAGCGCACCGACACCCGGAGCGTGAGTTCGTGGCCCCGCTGCCATGAGCTCAGCCGGCAGCGAAGGCGCGCCGGGTCGGCCTGGCGCGGGTCGCGAGGGCGCCAGCGCCTTGCTGCCGACGGCGGCCGCACCGTCGACGCAGGACGCCCTCGACCTGCTGCATGCCGACCACCAGCGCATCGATTCGATGCTGGCCGACTGCGAGCGCATGTCCGGCCCGGGTGCAAGCGCAGCCGACCGCAGCGCGATGGTCTCGCGCGTGGGTGCTTTACTGATTGCTCACGCCCAGATGGAGCAGCAACTGTTCTACCCGGCGTTGGGGCTGGACGCGCAACAGCTCGAGTTGGCCATCGCCGAGCACGCGGCGGTCGAGACACTGCTGCAACGTCTGGCCGAGCCCGACGCCGCTGCGCAGGCCTACGGGTCTCGCATCGCCGAGTTGGCGCTGCAGGTGCGCGAGCACGTGCAGAAGGAAGAAGCCGAGCTGTTCCCCTTGGCCAGGTCGGCAGGTCTGGACCTGCTGGCCCTGGGCACGCAAATGGCGCTGCGGCGCGGCGAACTGCTCGGCGATCAAGGCATCGACTGACGCCGACGCGCCAAGCGCGGCGTCAGTCTCACAGGTCCCCTTAGGTTCGGATGCCAGCGCTGGCCGCACGCGGCGCGCGCTGTGCGGATGTTTGCGCCACGCTCGCCACCTCGCCGGTGGCCGCGCCACGGACCTGCGCAACGCTGACGTCCTCGGCCTGCAGTGACGGCGTGCCGGCCGCCCGGAAGCGCTTCAATGCAGCATGCATCAACAGGTCGACACGGCGTGCGCCGGCATCCCAGGAGTGGCGCTTCACGGCGGCGGCCATCTCGACCGCACGGCGACGCCGCTGGGCATCGTCCTCGGCCAACAGCCGCTCGCAGCCGGCGATGAACTCGGCCGAACCATCGGCCACCTCGACAGCCTCGCCGTACAGCGACACCACGTCGCGGATCGGCGTGCTGACCACCGGCTTGCCGGCGG
>JAABTC010000430.1 GCA_011390055.1 Burkholderiales bacterium
TGTCGAACCAGCCTATCTCGCGCTCGTCGTTTGAAAATACACGCGCACCGTGTGCGCTGGCGATCAGCTGCGCACCGAGGCAGATACCCAGCACCGCCACCCCTTGCGCCACCGCCGCGGCGATGAAGCGCTTCTCGTCCGCGAGCCACGGGAAAAAGTCTTCGTCGTTCACACTCATCGGTCCACCCATGACCACCAACAGGTCGAGTGTCTCCAGATCGGGAAACGGGGCCGGGTCCGAGTCGTAAAAGCGCGTATAACCCACTTGGGCGCCGTGCTGCTCGAGCCACCGCGTGATGACACCCGGCTCCTCGAACGAAACGTGCTGAAGAATGTGAGCTTTCACTGGCTATCCCCTGAAAGGCGTGCATGCAACAAGAACCTCGCAATGGGCGAAGGCCGACCAGCATTATGCCAGCGCGCCTGCGCATACCGAACGCCGCGATTATTTCGTCGCGGGCTGCTACAGTCTGATTATGACGGTGATGGACGGCAGTCATGACACCACACGAAATTCGACAACAGCACGCATGCTGGTATCGACATATCGAGGACGCGCTCACGCACAACCGCGCCGGCGACGTGCTGCTGCTGGCCGACGAAGCCCCCACTCCATCGCTACGCGTGGACGCGCTGCGCATGGCAAGCCAGGCGCTGATCAAATGCGGGCAACCAGGGCTCGCGCTCGAACAGCTTGACGCGGCGCGCCAGCTCGCCGCTGACGACGCGTCAATTCTGCGCGACCGGGCTGATCTGCTTGATCGCCTTGGGCGCCATGACGACGCGCCGCGCCAGCCATGGCGGGTGTTTCTGTTCAGCGGCCACATGATCGACGCGCCCGGTCGCGCCACACCGCGTTTTCCGGCTGATCAGGAAGCCAGCGCCGCAGACGTCCTCGGGGCTCAGCTCGATGAGCTGTGCATGGGTGCAGACGACCGCGCAATCTGCGGCGGTGCATGTGGCGGCGACACCTTGTTTGCCGAGGCCGCCGTGGCGCGCGGCTGTCGCGTACAACTGCATCTTCAATTCAGCGAGGCCGACTTTCTGCGCGACTCGGTCGCGTTTGCCGGCCAGCGTTGGGTCGACCGCTACCATGCCCTCAAGGCCAACCCGCTGACAAGCATCCGCGTGCAAACCGACGCACTTGGGCCGCCGCCAGATGATGCGAGCCCATACGAACGCAACAACCTGTGGCAGCTGTATACGGCACTCGCGCTGGGCGCGGACAAAATTCACTTCATCGCGCTGTGGAACGGCGCGGACGGCGCCGGCCGCGGTGGCACCCGTCACATGGTGGACGCGGTGCGCAAACACGCTGGCCGGGTATTCATCCTCGACACACGCACGCTGTTCGACACGCAATGACCCTCGACGCCGGCCCCCTCCTGTTCGCGCTTCTCCTCGGCGTCATCCTCGCATCGGGCGAAGCATGGCTGATCGCCGGCCTTTACCGGCGCCGCATGGTCGCCTTGATGGGTAGTGCGCCCGCGCCCGACGACACCCACGCCGCCAGCGCGCAAGCGTCGCAACTGCGCAACGCCGCGACCAGCGCGCCCGCCTCGCGTGCTCTCGCCACCCTCGATTACGCGGCAAACCAGGCAGCGACGCGCCGCTACCTGTTCGCGACCAGCGCGCTGTGCGTGCTGATCGGCGTCACCCAATCGGCGCTGGCGCTGTTGTTTGTGTATGACGAAGGCGAGACTTTGTCACTGAACCGCATGCTGATACTCGGCCTGGTGTATGCGTGGCCGATGGTGATGGCCTGGGGCTTGCTGCTACGCTGGTCGTGGTTGCGCGTGGTCGGCGGCGTCGCCCTGTACATGCTGATGATGGTCGGCGTGGTGATGCTGGGCTCGGATGCAAACCAGACCCTGACCGGTGTGGCCGGCTGGCTCGTCGGCGTGGTCGCGATTCCGATCATCATCGCCGTGCTGATGGGCGCGAGCGATCGCATCCGCGCCGTCGCGCCTTATCTGTTGCCGGTGTTTGTGCTGCTGGCGGTTGCATCCGTATATGCGCTGGAGGTGCTCGCCATCGCGGTCGAGCGCGAGCCCGGCTGGTTGCTTGCGCTGACCGACACCATCGGCGCCTACGCGACGCTGCTGCTGTTCGCACTCGCCCCGTGGCTGCTGCTCGCGTGGCCGGTGTATGCGCTCACCCGGCGCGTGGCGCGCGCTTACCGCAACAAGCGTTTCTCCGACCAGAGCTATCTTTTTGCCGCCTACTG
>JAABTC010000431.1 GCA_011390055.1 Burkholderiales bacterium
CCTCGTCGGCCTGGCCGTGGCCGGCGCCGACGTTGAACACCACCACCAGCGCTGGGGACGGGGCGGTCATCGTGCCTGGCGTGCGCGCGGCCGACGGGTGATCGGGACGGGCGGCTTCATGGGGATGGCAGGTGTTGCACAGCGCCCGATGATGCGCCAGGCCAGGGCGCAGGCTGCCGTGCGGCGGGTGGCCGCGGCCCCTGGCCTGCGCGCCGGGCATGAAGCGCACACAATGCCGGCATGAAGCGCCTTCCTGCCCTGGCTCTGCTGGCCTTTGCCGCCGCCGCCCATGCCGAACGCGTGGGCGAGGTCGACACCGTGTTCAAGCTCATCGGCCCCGACCACAAGGTCGTCGTCGACGCCTACGACGACCCGGGTGTCCAGGGCGTCACCTGCTACGTTTCGCGCGCCAAGACCGGCGGCATCGCGGGCGGGCTGGGCCTGGCCGAAGACAAGGCCGAGGCGTCCATCGCCTGCCGGCAGACCGGTCCGATCTCGTTTCCCAAGCCGATCAAGCAGCAGGAAGAGATGTTCAGCGAGCGGATCTCGCTGATCTTCAAGCGCCTGCGCGTGGTGCGCATGGTGGATTCGGCACGCAACACGCTGGTGTATCTCACGTACTCTGACCGCGTGATCGAAGGCTCGCCGCAGAACAGCGTCACCGCCGTGCCGGTAGACCGCGCAACGCCGATTCCGCTGCGGCAGTAGCGGCGCCACGCTAAGTGCCCATCAGCTCGCCGATGGGCTTGAGCTCGTCGACGCGGTCGCAGATGGCCTTGATCGTCGTCAGGATCGGCACCCCCAGCAGCAGTCCCCACACGCCCCACAGCCAGCCGAAGGCGAGCACGCCGACGAACACCGTGACCGCATTCATGCGGCTGGTGCGGCTGGTCAACCAGGGGGTGAGCAGGTTGCCCGAGATGGCGTGGAGCAGCATGCCGATGCCGGCCACGAGAAACACCATGTCCAGGCTGCCGAACTGCACGAAGGCCATCAGCCCGGAACCCGCGGTCAGCGCCGCGGTGCCGAGGTAGGGCACGAAGTTCAGCACGAAGGCCACCACGCCCCAGACGGCCGCATGCTCCAGGCCCACGGCGTAGAAGGCCAGCCCGGTGGCCAGCCCCACCAGCACGCTGACGACGGCCTGCACGAGCATGAAGCGGTGGATCTGCGCGGTGATCTCGTCGAGCAGCTGCACCGTGATGCGCTTGCGCGCAAAGGTGGGGCCGGCCAGCTTGACCATCTTGCGGCGGAAGCGGCTGCCTGACGCGAGCAGGAAGAGGGCGATGAACGCCACCACCACCGCATGGCCGGCCGAGGCCGCTGCGCCCAGCGTGCCCGACCACAGGTAGTCCTGGATGTCGAAGCGCTCGGGCTCGATGCTGACGCGGGTGACACCGCGAACCGGCGCCGGGCGTGAAGCCGTGCCTTCCTTGGCCACCTGCTCGAGATCCGCCGCTGCGCGCTGCACCTTGTCGATGGCCGACTCGGTGTGGCCGCGCTGCGCGTGCACCACCTTGCGCAGCTTCTGCGTCGCCGCGGGCAGTGATTCGATCAGCACGGTGGCGTCATCGCTCAGCGTGGCGACCGTCCAGCCCACGGTGGCACCCAGGCCCAGGATCAGCAGACCGGCCGCCAGCGCGCGCGGCAGGTGCCAGCGCTCGAGCAGGTCGACCAGGGGGCTGAGCGCATAGCTCAGCGCCAAGCCCAGCAGCAGCGGGATGAAGATGGCGCTGGCGACCTTCAGCGCGAACAGCGTCGCGATCAAGGCCAGCAGCGACAGCGAGACGCTGCGCCCATCCACGGGCATGGCAATGGGCAGGCGGTCGGACGCAGGCGCCTCGGGCAGCGGCACCGGCGGCGCACCTGCGGCGGCAGCGGCCGCTGCGCTGTCGGGCGGGTTGGGCGAAGTCGGCAGGGGGATGTCGTTCATGGTCGCGGGTCCAAGTGCGCCGCCAGCAGGCGGCATCGGGGGTTCAGGGCCGATCCTGTGCCCGAAGTGCGGTCGCGTCTGTGCTGTCGGCATCGTCCAGGCCGGTGGGTGGGTTGTCCGGTGCCGCGGCCGCCGTAGGCGCCTGCCTACCGACGATCGGGCTGGCCTCCGAATGCGAACCGACCTGATGGACGACCGCCAGGACCGGCCTTCGCTCCTACGCTTGATCCGGTCTGCAGCGCGATGAGTTCACCAGCAACG
>JAABTC010000432.1 GCA_011390055.1 Burkholderiales bacterium
ACCGGACTGGCCAAGGACACCTTGCGCGTCTGGGAGCGCCGCTATGGTTTTCCTGCGCCCAGCCGCGACGCCCAGGGCGAACGCCTGTACAGCGACGAAGACTTGGCGCGCCTGCGCCACATCCGCCGCCTCATCGACAGCGGCCACCGGCCGGGCAAGGTGGTGGCACTGCCGTTGTCGGCACTGGCCACACTGGGTACGGGCGATGCGGCCCGCCGGATTCAAGCCCCGGGCGTGCCCCCGATGGACGAGGAGCGCCAGGCACAGTGGCTGTCGCTCCTGCAGCGCCAGGACGCCCAGGGCCTGCGCCAGGCGATCAACCGCCAGATCAACGAACGCGGTCTGGCGCGCACCGTCACCGACGTGATCGCGCCCATGACGGTGCATGTGGGCCAGTCCTGGCTCGAAGGCCAGCTGGCGGTGTACGAGGAGCATCTCTACACAGAGGTGGTGCAGCAGGCGCTTCGGCATGCCATTGCCCAGATCGCCGGAGCGCGCCCCTCGCATCCGCCGCGCGTGCTGCTGACCACCCTGCCAGGCGAGGTGCACGGCCTGGGCCTGTTGATGGCCGAGTGCTTTCTGGCGCTGGAGAGCTGCCAGACCCTGCCGCTGGGCGTGCAGACGCCGGTGATCGACATCGCGCGCGCGGTCGAGGCCAGCGGCGCCGACGTGGTGGCCTTGAGTTTTTCGGCCATGCAGAACCCGCGCGAGGCGCGCGCCAGCCTGGAGCAGTTGCGCGACCGCCTGCCGGCACGCACCGAAATCTGGGCCGGCGGTCAGTGCCCGGCGCTCAGGCGCGCACCGTCGGCCACCGGAGGCCCACGACCGTGGTGGCCGATGCCTCGACTGCAGGACATCCCCCTGTCGGTGGCACGCTGGCGCGCCGAGGCCGCGCAACGCACGGTTGCGCCATGAGCCAGACCGGATTCAAGGGCAACAAGGCCGCTTTGCCCGCCAAGCCCTGTGCCGCCTGCGGCCGACCCATGAGCTGGCGCAAGAAATGGGAACGCACATGGGAACAGGTGAAGTACTGCAGCGAACGTTGCCGGCGCGCCGGAAGCCCGTCGCCGTGACCACCGCCGTGCGCCACCTGGTGCTGGTGCTGGGCGACCAGCTCTGGGCCGACAACCCCGCGCTCGCCGGTTTCGACCCGGCGCAGGACCTGGTGTTGATGATCGAGGCGCCGGGCGAGGCCACCGAGGTCTGGAGCCACCGCAGCCGCATCGCTGTGTTTCTGGCTGCCATGCGGCACTGGCGTGCGGCGCTGCAGGCGCGCGGTCTGCCGTTGCGCTACATCGAGCTTGATGACGCAGCCCATGCCGATGTGCCGTCGCTCACCGAGCGGCTGGCGCGCGTGTTGCAGCAGACCCGTCCGCAGGCGCTGTGGGTGTGCGAGGCCGGCGAATGGCGTTTGCAGCAGGCCATCGACGCCACCGCGCAGGCTGCAGGCGTGCCGCTGCGCTGGTTCGACGACACGCATTTCCTGTGCAGCCGCGCGCGGTTTGCGCGCTGGGCGCAAGGCCGCAAGGAATGGCGCATGGAGTTCTTCTACCGCGAGATGCGGCGCGAGCACGGCGTGCTCATGAGCGGCACCGAGCCTCTGGGCGGCCAGTGGAACTTCGATGCCGAGAACCGCAAGGCCTACCCCAAGGGCGGGCCGGGCGACATACCGGCGCCGGCGCGCTTCGAGCCCGACGCCATCACCCGCGAGGTCATCGAGCTGGTGCGCCGGCATTTCCCCGACCATCCCGGCTCGCTCGACCACTTCGGCTGGCCCGTCACCGCGGAACACGCGCGTACCGCGCTGCAGCGCTTCATCGACCACCGCCTGGAGCGCTTCGGCGACTACCAGGACGCCATGTGGAACGACACGCCGTTCGGCTGGCACTCGCTGCTGTCGGTGGCGCTGAACCTGCACCTGATCCACCCGCGCGAGGTGATCGCCGCGGCCGAGGCCGCGCACCACGAGCGCGGCCTGCCGCTGGCGGCGGTTGAAGGCTTCGTGCGCCAGATCCTGGGGTGGCGCGAGTTCATCCGCGGCGTTTACTGGATGGACATGCCAGGCATGAAAAGCGCCAACCACTACGGCCACACGCGCGCGTTGCCGGCGTGGTACTGGACCGGCCAGACCCACATGGCCTGCATGCAGGACGCCATCG
>JAABTC010000433.1 GCA_011390055.1 Burkholderiales bacterium
GGTGGGCTTTGCGAGCTACGTCGACACCTCCACGGTGTTCCCGACCGCGGCCGAGAAGTCCATCCACGAGATGGAGATCTACATCGGCATCCTCATCGGTGCCGTCACCTTCTCGGGCTCGGTCATCGCCTTCGGCAAGCTCTCGGGCAAGATCGGCGGCAAGCCGCTGATGCTGCCGGGCCGGCACTTCCTGAACCTGGCGCTGCTGCTCATCGCCGTGTGGTTCGGGCGCGCGTTCCTCAACGCCCACGACATCCAGTCGGGCATGACGCCGCTGCTGGTGATGACCGTGGTGGCCCTGCTGTTCGGCGTGCACATGGTCATGGCCATCGGCGGCGCCGACATGCCGGTGGTGGTGTCCATGCTCAACAGCTACTCGGGCTGGGCGGCGGCGGCCACGGGCTTCATGCTCAGCAACGACCTGCTCATCGTGGTGGGCGCGCTGGTGGGCAGCTCGGGCGCGATCCTGAGCTACATCATGTGCCGCGCGATGAACCGCAACTTCATCAGCGTCATCGCGGGCGGCTTCGGCACCGGCGGCGGCACGCCCGCGGCGGCGGCGGCCGGCGCCGAGCCGGCGGGCGAGGTGTCGCCCATCCTGGCGCTTGAGACCGCCGAGCTGCTGCGCGATTCCAAGAACGTGATCATCGTGCCGGGCTACGGCATGGCGGTGGCGCAGGCCCAGCACACGGTGTACGAGATCACCAAGGTGCTGCGCGAAAAGGGCGTCAACGTGCGCTTCGGCATCCACCCGGTGGCCGGCCGCATGCCCGGCCACATGAACGTGCTGCTGGCCGAAGCCAAGGTGCCCTACGACATCGTGCTGGAGATGGACGAGCTGAACGAGGACTTCCCCAAGACCGACGTCTCGATCGTCATCGGCGCCAACGACATCGTCAACCCGGCCGCGCAGGACGACCCCACCAGCCCCATCGCCGGCATGCCGGTGCTCGAAGTGTGGAAGGCCAAGACCAGCATCGTGATGAAGCGCAGCATGGCCAGCGGCTACGCCGGCGTGGACAACCCGCTGTTCTACAAAGAGAACAACCGCATGCTCTTCGGCGATGCCAAGAAGATGCTGGACGAGGTGCTGGTGGCGCTGAAAGCCTGAGCGCGGCTGCGTGCAGCACCAGGGGCCGGCATTGCCGGCCCTTTTTTGCGTCTGGACCGGCGCTCCAGGCTCACAGCATCTGGTGTACAGTCGTTCACCTCAGGGGTGAATAAGAAGATCGATGAAAGTCGAGTTCCTGGACGCCAGGCTGAAGAAGTCCTGCGAAGACAAGGCCACCCGTCAGCGCCAGTTTCAGAAGGCCGCAGCCGACAAGCTGGCCACACGGCTGGATGATCTGGCCGCTGCGGCCAACATGGAAACCGTGCGCCACCTGCCCGGCAACTGGGAAGAGCTGACGGGCAACCGCAGGGGCCAGCTCGCTTGCCGCCTTGACAAGAAGCTGCGCCTGGTCGTTCGGCCCACGAAGCAGCCGCCCCCTGCAAAGCCCGACGGCGGCCTCGATTGGGGCGCCATCGATGCCGTCACTGTCCTTGAAGTGGTGAACTACCATGACTGATTCGCTGGTCTACACCCCAACTGAGATCTCTCCGCCGGGCGCCACCCTGCGCGACCTGATGGAAGAACGCGACTGGAAGCAGCGCGAACTGGCCCACCGCCTGGGCCGCCCGGTGCAGGCCGTCAACGAAATCCTGGCCGGCAAGAAAGAGATCACCGAAGACACGGCACTGGAGCTGGAACGGGTGCTGCAGGTGCCTGCCCAGTTTTGGCTGGCCCGCGAGGCGCAGTTTCGCGAGTACCTGGCGCGCCGCCGCAGCGCCGATGCCTCGCGCGAACATGTGCCCTGGGCAGAGCAGTTTCCCTTGAAGGCACTGCAGCAAGCCGGGGTGCTGCCCGCAGGGCGGCTGACGGCCGCTTTCAAGCAGGAGCTGGTGGAACCCTTGCTGCGCTTCTTTGGCGTGGCGTCGCCGGCAGGCTGGAAGGCGCACTATGACCAGATGCAGCCGCAGTTCCGTCGCGCAATGCCCAAGCGCCAAACCGACGTGGCCGCCATCACCGCCTGGCTGCGCATGGGCGAACTGCAGGCCGCGCGGCTGCGCACCGCAGACTACAGCGCCGCCCGCCTGCACGCCGCCTTGCC
>JAABTC010000434.1 GCA_011390055.1 Burkholderiales bacterium
CATCACGCTGGCCGGGTCCACGCCCAGCTCGCCGATGAGCAGCTCGATGATCTCCGAGCGCGGGTTGTTCAGTGTCGGCTCGATCATCATCACCGCCGCGGCCGCGGCCAGCGCGCGTTCGCGCGAGGCGGTGTCGGGCAGCATGGTGTGCAGGGCGTTCAGCGCCTCCACCGGGGCCACGGCGGCGATGCGCGCTTCCTCGCGCATCATGCGGCGCCAGTCGATCACCTCGTCGCCGCGGGCGCCGGCCGCCTGCTGCATTTCAGCCAGCAGCTGCGCCAGGCGGAAGCTGCGGCGTTCGAAGGAACCGATCGAGACCATGCCGGCCAGCACGATGCGGCACACCGCCTGGGCAAAGCCGCCCTCGGCGATGCGCGCCAGCACCTCCTGGCGCAGGTTCTCGATCTCGCCGCGCGCGCGCGCCGCGGCAATCTCTTCGGCCGGCGGGTCGGGCGGCAGCCAGGCGCCGATGCCCAGCGGCCCGAAGGCCAGGCGCGTCCACTGCACCACGGCCTGGTCGCGCAGGTCGCGGTACAGGTCCAGCGAGCCCTCGATCCAGGTCGAGATGCCGGCTTCCCAGCGCCGCGCCGGGTGGTCGTCGGGCAGCGGGTGGCGCTGGGCACGCACCTGCTCGGCCAGCGTGGCCACGGGCAGCGCGGCCGGGTGCTCGTCGGAGAACGATTTGCGCTGCATGCGCAGCGGGTGCAGGTGGGTGACGCCGTCGCCCAGGGCGCGCAGGTCCAGCGCCTGCATCCACGGGCGCACCCAGCGCTTGTAGCTGGCGCTGTTGATCTCGGACAGCTTGGCCACGCTGGAGAACAGCTGCTCCTCGTCGCGCCCCTCGGGGTTGACGGCGCGCAGCGCGTCCATGGTGCGGTGCTCGAAGTGCACCGTGTAGCTGCCCGGCTCCAGGTCGTCCCAGCGCTGCACGTGGGCGCCGTCCTTGGCCACCACCTTCATCTCGTACAGGCCGGGCGGCAGGTTCTCGATCACGTCCAGCGAGGTCACGATCTGGTCGTGTTCCTTGCGCGCGATGTCGGCGCCGACAAAGATGCCCAGGTGGCCCACGCTCTCGTGCAGCACGTAGACGATCACGCGGCCGGCCGCGGCGATGGCGCGCTCGCTGCCCCAGGCGTCGATGATCCAGTTCAGCGCCTGCGGCGGCGGCGTGATGTTGTCGCCCCAGGACGCGAACACGACGATGGGCGCGCTGATGTTGCGCAGGTCGACCTGGCGATCGCCGGCCATGATCTTGCCGCTGGCCAGCTTGTTGCCCACGAACAGCTGCTCGACGATGGTCTCGATCTCGGCGCCGGTCATGCGGAAGTAGCCGCCCCACCAGCGCTCGAAGGCCAGATAGCGCTCGGCTTCGGTGTCGATCTCGGCCCACAGCCGGTGGTGGCGCGTCCACAGCGTGTTGGCCGGGTTGAGCTTCTCGAAGTTCTCGACCAGGTTGGCGCCGTCGAACAGCCCGCCCGAGAGGTCGGCCGTCATCGATGCCAACCAGGCGCCGCCCAGCGTGGCGCCGCTGTAGCGCATGGGGTTGAGCTTGGAGCCGCCGGCCCAGTACGACAACGGCGCGCCCACGATCATCAGCGTGCCGAACAACTCGGGCCGCACCGAGGCCAGCATCGAGATGGCCCAGCCGGCCTGGCAGTTGCCGATGACCACCGGGCGCTGCGCGCACTGCGGGTGGCGGGCGATCACTTCTTCCAGGAAGCGCGCCTCGGCGGCCATGATGTCGAACAGGGTCTGGCCTTCCTCGGGCTGCGGGCGGAAGGTGACGAAGTACACCGGGTGGCCGGCGCGCAGCGCCACGCCCACTTCGGAATCCTTCTTGAAGCCGCCGATGCCCGGGCCGTGGCCGGCGCGCGGGTCCACCACCACCAGCGGGCGTGCCGTCGGCGCGACCGGCACGTCGTCCAGCGGCAGGATGCGCAGCAGCGCGTAGTTGCAGGGGCGCGGCAGGCTGCGGCCGTCCAGCAGCAGCTCGTGCTCGAACATCAGCAGCGGCGGCTCGCCGGCGGCCATGTGCTCGTTGTAGCTGTTGCCGCGCCGGCGCAGGGTGTCGGCGAACAGGATGCCGCGCTCCGCTGCGTCGACGAGCACCTCCCATCCGGGCAGCGCGTTCGCGGCG
>JAABTC010000435.1 GCA_011390055.1 Burkholderiales bacterium
AACACTGCAACTGCTGGCCCGACATGCCTATGCCTTCCTGCAGGACACGCGCGTGAGCTGGCGCTACGACCAGGCGGCGAGCCGCGTCGAGACCACCTTGAGCGCCACCTCGCGCACGATGGAGGGCACCGACGCCGGGCCGCTGCTCGGGCTGTACCCGCACCAGTGGCACGACAACCCCTCGGTGGCCGGCAAGCTGGGCCCGGCGTACGACACCGTGCGCGGCAAGCTGCATCTGCTCGCGGCCGCGAGCTTCAAGACTGAACGCCAGTACACCGGCTTCGTGCCGCATTGGCCCAAGCTGGCCGAAGGGCCGCGCGTCAGCGAGTTCAACGACCACTTCAAGCGCGACCTGCGCAATCGCCGCCAACTCATTCCCGTCCGCGAGAACGCCGACAACTGGCGCGTCAGCGCCTACTGGCAAGGCAAAGGCCTCACGAAGGTCACGCAGCTGGCCGCCATCGCCGAACAGATGGGCGACCTGGAAGCGGGCAACCAGCTCTTCGAGATCGCTCGCGAACGCATGGAGTGGCTGTTCAGCGGCAAGGGGGAGCGCAGCTACATGCACGTGGACAAGGGGCTGGGCGCGGTCGTCATCTACCCCGACGAGTTCTTCCACATCGAGCAGATGAATGACAGCCACTACTGGTACGGCTACTGGATACGCGCAGCTGCCGAGATCGGGCTGCGCGATCCGGCCTGGCTCGCCAAGGACAGGTGGGGCGGCATGGTGGACCTGCTGGTGGCCAACATCGCGAACAACGAGCGTGGCCGAGCCGACTTCCCCTTCCTGCGCAGCTTCGATCCCTACGAAGGGCACTCCTGGGCCACGGGCACCGGCGGCGCCGGTGAATACGGGGCTTGGGGCAACAACCAGGAGTCATCGAGCGAAGCGCTCAATGCGTGGGCCGGGTTGATCCTGTTGGGTGAGGCCACCGGTAACCGAGAGCTGCGCGACCTCGGCGTTTACCTGCTCACGACCGAGATCGAGTCGATCAACCACTACTGGTTTGATCTCCATGGAGTGGTGTTCGCGCCTGAATACAAGAACCCGCTGGCCAGCATGGTGTTCGGCGCCAAGTACGCGCACAACACCTGGTGGACCGACGAGCCGCGCCAGATCCATGGCATCAACATGCTGCCGGTGTCCCACTTCTCGACCTACCTGGGCCGCGACCCTGCCTACATCAAGCGCAATCTGGCAGGCCTGGCCACGTCGACCGAGGCCTACATCAAGCGCGGCAAGTTCCCGCCCAACCCCCCGCCCAGGGATGTCTGGCAGGACATCCTCGTCAAGTACCTGGCGCTGGCCGACCCCGCGGCGGCGCTGGCGCAGTGGAACCCGCACGGCAGCATCGAGTTCGGCGAAACGCGCACCCACACGCTGCACTGGATGCTGAGCCTGCAGGCGATGGGCACGCCGGACCTTTCGGTGCGCGCCGACACGCCGCTTTACTCTGTGTTCAAGCGGCCCGACGGCGCACGCACCTACCTTGCCTACAACGCCGGCAAGTCCCCGCTCACGGTGCGCTTCTCCGACGGCAAGAACCTGGTCGTCGCGCCGGGCACGCTGGGTCGCATGAACTAAGGGAAAGCGACAGGTCCGAGCACCTTGTCAGCCCTGGGGCCGGCCCTTATGCTTTCTGAAAGCGCTTTCACGATCTTCACGTTTTCTCCTGTGCCGGCACCTTTGCCCCACCCACTTCAAGGTCCATCGCCATGACGCACGCCTCCAAGCTCCACACGCTGACCGCCCTTTCGCTGGCTTGCGCGATGCTCGCCGGCTGCGGCGGTGGCGACGCCGAAGCGCCTCCGCCCCCGGCCAGCAGCGGGCCGGTGGCGCCGCCCCCCGCAGGGCCGGACACCACGGCGCCGACGCTGACGGTGGCCGACGACATCTCGACGGCCACGGCGGCGGGCCCCGTGACCTTCACCTTCGTCTTCAGTGAAGACGTCGGCGTCAGCTTCGGGGCCGACGACATCGTCGTCACCGGCGGCACGGCGGGGGCCTTCACGCGCGTCAGCGGCTCGCAGGCCACCCTCGTCGTCACGCCGGCCGCCAATGCTACCGGCACGATGGGCGTCAGCGTCGCCGCTGGCCGCTTCACCGACATCGCCGGCAAC
>JAABTC010000436.1 GCA_011390055.1 Burkholderiales bacterium
TCAACAAGCGAACCGGCAAGGAGATCGAGGGCGAGCAGATCGTCAAGGGCATCAAGCAGAAGGACGGTGACTACGTGATCCTGAGCGACGAGCAGATCAAGGCTGCCTACCCGATGGCCACGCAGACGATCGACATCGAAGCCTTCGTCGCCGCGGCCGAGATCCCCTTCGTGCTGCTCGATCGGCCCTACCACCTCGAGCCGATCGGCAAGGCCGAAAAGGTCTACGTGCTGCTGCGCGAGGCGATGCTGGCGGCCGGCGTGATCGGCATTGCGCGGGTGGTCATCTCGACCAAGGAGCACCTGGCCGCGCTGATTCCCACCGGGCCCGCGCTGATGCTCAACACCCTGCGCTGGGCCAGCGAGATCCGCGCGCCCGACGAACTCAAGCTGCCGGCCGAAGGGCGGAGCAGCGTCAAGCCCGCGGAGCTGAAGATGGCCACGCAACTGATTGCCGAGATGACCGGGCCGTGGCAGCCTGAAGACCATGCCGAGCGTTTCAGCGCGGCGATCAACGCGCTGGTGCAGAAGAAGATCGAGGCCGGCCAGACCCAGAGCGTGGCGCCGCTCGAAGACGCACCCGCCAAGGCGGGCTCGAACGTGGTCGACCTGTCGGCCCTGTTGGCGCAGAGCCTGGCGCAGCGCAGCAAAGCCGCGCCTGCGCCGACGCCCGCGGCGAAGAGACGCAAGCGCGCCTGAGCCGCGTGGCGTCAGGCGCGGCTCAGCTCACTTCGGCCGCGGCGGTCGCACCTTCGGCTGCGCCGCCTGCAGGCTGCCGTCGCGCACCCGCGCCACGGCCTGGGCCAATGCGCGCGCGACGTTGCGGGTTTCTTCCTGCACGGCGGTGTCGGCGTCGAGCGTCAGGTGGCTGGTCGCGTACGGTTCGAAGTAGCCGATGTAGCGGTCCAGCCGCGCGGCTGCACCGGCGTCGATCAGGCCCATCCAGTCGAGCCAGTCGGACAGGCCGCGTCGCGTGCCCTCGATGCCGGCCACGTCGCCGTGCACCACCAGCCCATAGGCACGCCCGGCCAGGTGCTTGGGATAGTCCCATCCTGCCATTTCGATGGCCTTGGCCTTGTCGGGCTTCTTCCCGCCGGTGCGCGTGGGGTCGGGGTTGCCGCCATCGGCACAGACCAGGCGGTCGATCATCAGTTTCAGCGGGCTCGGCGCCTGGTACCAGTAGACCGGTGTAACGATGAGCACGCCGTGTGCTGCGGTCCACCGCTCGTAGATTTCCGCCATCCAGTCGTGGGTCTGCCCGAGCGCGTGGTTCGGGTAGCAGCTGCACGGCCAGTGGCACAGCGGCATGGCGGTCGAAACGCAGCCTTTGCAGGGGTGGATCTGCCGGCCGTAGTCGGACGTGATCCAGCTCAGGTCGAGCAGGTCGGCCTGGATGCCTTGCTGCACCAGGGCTTCGCTGGCATACCCGGCCAGGCGGAAGCTCTTCGAGATTTCGCCCGGGCAGGTACCGTCGTTGCGTGCGCCGCCGCAAACCACCAGCACGCGCGAGGGTGCGGCAGCGTCTTCCCAGCGTGCCTGCGCTTGTGCCAGCCGGTCCCGGGTCTCCAGCCACTCGGTGGAAAGGTCGTACGACGGATCGGCGAACTCGGCGCCGGCCTTGCGTGTCGAGGGTGCCTTGCGCCCCTCGCTGTAGGCCTGCCAGGCCAGCTCCTCGAGACGGCCGATGGCGGCGTCCTCCGACCGGAAGGCAGGATCGACATAGTGGGCCCGGAACCGCCGTCCGAACTCGGCTCGGTCGAGCTGCGCCGGGGCCTGGCCCTTGCGGATCTCGATCACCTTGGGTACTGCATGGCTCACGAAAACTCCTGTTGGACCTTTGGATTCAGACGCGGGGCCGCGCACAAGTCTGTACGGCAGCGAACGATGGCGACCGATTCGGCGCGGCCGTAGGACATCGACTACGGTGTGACGTGGAGCCGTCCGCTGCCTCCATTCGGGGGGGCTTCGCATACTCGGTCCGCGAGGGGGCAGTTCCCCCCGTGCATCAGAGGAACCGCCATGGACGTCGTCGCACTGCTGGTGATCGCGATCACGACGCCGGCTTCAATCGTCGTGGCGATCCTCACGCTGCGTGAGATGGCCAGAGATGAAGAAGAGCTCAGC
>JAABTC010000437.1 GCA_011390055.1 Burkholderiales bacterium
AATCTGGTGCAGGTTTGACCCTGCTCATCCACTGCGCCGCGGCAGCGGCCAGACTTGCACCTGCGGCGCTTCGTCGCAGGGTTCTCGCGGGTGGCAGTTGCTGCGCGGCCTGCGGCGACGTCGAGGCAGCCTGACCCTTACATCGGCGGCCCCGCGCCGCGCCTAGGAAACTCGTGGTCTACGCATCAGAACAAGAACCGGCAGCCGCCGCGCCCGCCGCCCCCTTGAGGGCGCTGCCAGCGCCGTCTGACGGCCCGCTGCAGGGGCTGCGGCTGCTGGGCTTTCTGCGCGTGTTCACGCCGGTGTCGCAGGCGCTCACACTGGCCGTGGTGATGGGCCATTACGGTGTGCAGGTGCCCAGCCTGCCGGTGTTCACGCTGCTGGCGCTCGAGGTGCTGCTGGCCGGGCTGACCTGGTGGCGCCTGAGCAAGCGCCCGCGCGTCAGCCCGCTCGAACTGTTCATGCAGGCGCACCTGGACATCGCGCTGTTCGCCGCCATGCTGTACCTGACCGGCGGCGCCACCAACCCGTTTGCGCCGCTGTTCGTGGTGCCCATGGCCATCACCGCA
>JAABTC010000438.1 GCA_011390055.1 Burkholderiales bacterium
TCACCGCAGCGACACTGCGGCCGCGCTGGGTCTGGGTGACTGCCGGCTCCACCATGCTGGCCTACGTCTGGCTGCGCTACCACCACGTGCCGCTGTTCCATCCCCACGGCCACACCGAGGTGTACGAACTGCACGAGGACGGCATGGTCATCAACTACCTGTTCACCGCGGCGTTGCTGACCTACTTCGTGAACCGCGTGCACGGCGCCCTGCGCAAGCGCGAAGGCGCGCTGGCCGAAGCGCGCGAGGCCCAGCTGCGCAACGAGTCGGTGGTGGCCATCGGTGCCCTGGCCGCGGGCTACGCGCACGAGCTGAGCTCGCCGCTGGGCACGGTGGCGCTGGTGGTGTCCGAACTCAAGCGCGAGCACGCCGGCAACGAATCGCTGCGGCGCGACCTGCAGCTCATCGAAGACCAGGTGCACAGCTGCAAGACCATCGTCTCCAACCTGGCCATGGCGGCCGGGCAGCGCCGCGCCGAATCGGCCAGCGGCGCGCGCCTGGACCGCTTCATCGAAAACATCGTCGAACGAGCCCGCGCGCTGCACCCGGGCGCCACCATCCTGGCCCGCCTGGATACAAGCACCCCACCCCCGACCATCGTGGCCGAGGAAACGCTGCGCCAGGCCATCACCAACCTGGTCCAGAACGCGGCCCAGGCCTCGCCCGAACACGTGCAGGTCACTGCCGAGTGGAGCGGCGGCAAACTGCGCGTGGTGGTGCTGGATCGCGGGCCCGGATTTTCGGCCGAGGTGCTGGAGCGCCTGGGCCGACCCACCGCCAGCACCAAGGCCGCCGTCGGCGGCATGGGTGTGGGCCTGATGCTCAGCGTGACCACGCTCGAGCGTCTGGGCGGGCGGCTGTCACTGGGCAACGTACCCGAGGGCGGCGCACGCGCCGAACTGGTGCTGCCCCTGCGCTCCATCCTGATCGACGATAGAAGAGAAGCGGTAGATGACACATCCGCAACCTGAACGCCCCAGCCTGCTGCTGGTGGACGACGACATCACCTTCTGCCAGGTGCTGGCGCGCGCACTCGAGGCGCGCGGCTTCACGGTCGATGTGGCCCACGACGGCGCCACGGCGCTGCGCCGCATTTCCGCGGCACCGCCCGAGTACGCGCTGCTGGATCTGCGCCTGTCGGACATGTCGGGCATCAAGCTCATCGAACAGCTGAAATCCGCCGACGAGTTCACCAACATCATCGTGCTCACCGGCTACGGCAGCATTGCCACGGCGGTGGACGCCATCAAGCTGGGCGCCACCTACTACCTGACCAAGCCGACCACGGCCGACCAGATCGTGGCCGCCTTCGGCTACAAGGGCCCCAGCGGCGATGTCACGCCGGCTGATCGCCCGCTGTCGGTGGACCGCCTGGAATGGGAACACATCCAGCGCGTGCTCAACAACCTGGACGGCAACGTCTCGGCCGCGGCGCGGGCGCTGAACATGCACCGCCGCACCCTGCAACGCAAGCTCAACAAGTTTCCGCCCAAGGCATGAGCACGACTGCGGGCACCAGGGCCGTTGCC
>JAABTC010000439.1 GCA_011390055.1 Burkholderiales bacterium
TACGGCTCGATGCTATTTGCTTTGGCGGTTTCGACCAAGCCGTAGATGAGCGCACTGGCGCGTGCGCCTGCCTGGGTATCCGAGAAGAGCCACGCTTTTCTCCCGACGACGAAGGGACGGATGGCATTTTCGGCCGGGTTGTTGTCGATCGGCAGATCGCCGCGCTCGAGGTAGCGCGTCAGTCGCGGCCACTGCCGATGCAGGTAGCCCAGCGCACCGCCTAGCACGGAGGTGGGCGGCACAGAGGGGAGCACCTGATCGAGCCAGCAGCGCAGCTCGTCGATGACGGCGCGGCTGTGGCGCCGGCGTAGCGCCAGGCGCTCGGCGTCATTGAGTTCACGCGCGTCCTTCTCGATGGCGTAGAGCTTGCTGATCAGGGCCAGGGCTTCGTGGGCGCGGCCGCGCTTGCCGGCGGGCAGCACCTTGCTGGCCTCGACGAAGCGGCGTCGCGCATGAACCCAGCAACCGAGCCGGGTTACGCCCTCGCAGAAAGAGATCGCGCCGTAGCTCTCGAGCCCGTCGGCCATCAGATGACCCTTCCAGCCTTCGAGCAGGCGCAAGGGCACCGCCTGTGCACGGCTTGGATCGTACTCGAAGAGGATCACCGGCATACCTGGCGGGCCACCGCGCTGCACCCACATCTGGCTTTTGCTCGTGGCGGCCCGGCCGGGCTCCTTGAGCACTTGGACCGGAGTCTCGTCCATGTGGATGACGTCGTGCCCGAGCAGCACGTCGCGCATCAAGTTGGCGATTGGTTGCAGCGCCAGGGCCGTGCCGATCACCCAGCGCGCCAGGGTCTGGCGCGGCACCAGAACGCCCGCGCGGGCGAGCACGTACTCGAAACGCGCCAGCGGCAGCCCGTCGACGTACTTGGTGACGAGCAGCATCGCCAACAGGTCGTTGCTGGCGTTGCTCTTGGGTAGCACCTGCACTGGGGCGCGGGCGCTGACCGGCGCCTGGTCGCCCTTGGGGCAGCCGTAGCGCTTCTTGATGTGGCGCAGCACACGCACCTGCATCGGCACGATATCGAGCTGTTCGCTGACGTCCTGGCCGATCTCGACCATGGGGGTACCGCAGGCGCAGGTGCGCTCGGCCTCGGGGACGTCGTGGACGACGTCGATGCGCGGCAGCTCGACCGGCAAGGGCTTGCGCTTGCCGCGCGCCTTCTTCTTGCCGGTTTGGGCGGGCGTCTCACCCGCCGTCTCGGTGGCGGGCGGCGGCAAGGTCGCGGTGTCGCCCGCCTCGGGCGCAGATTCGACGAGCGCCTCGGCCTCGTCGAAGAGCCAGGCCTGGCCCGCGTGCGATTCGCTGCTGGGGCCGAACATGCGCCGACGCGCCAGGCGCAGTTGCTCGTAGATTTCGAGGATGCGTGCCTCGAAGGCTTTCTGCAGTTCAGCTTCGCGGTCCTTGAAGGCGATCTCGAAGGCGTGCTGCTGTTCCCGCAGCAAGGCCTTGAGCGCGGCCGGATCGTCGGGCAACTGCTCGGGGAGGGCGGATGCGCACACGCCGCTGGCGGGGTTTGAGAGGGTGTCGGCGGTGCGGTGTGCCATGCCGCAATTATACCCGATCACGCTACGTAACTGATTGGTATTGCAGAGTTTTATGCGGCTTTGCCGCCCACAGATCGAAGCCCTCGAGCAGCCATTCGAGCTCCTTCATCGTCAGTACGCAGGGGGGCTCGCCGGCCTCGGCCGAAGGCCAGGCGAAACGCTCGGCTTCGAGGCGCTTGTACCAGAGGCAGAAACCGTTGCGGTGCCAGTACAGCGCCTTGAGCTTGTCTCGGCGGCGGTTGATGAATAGATACAGCGCGTCGCTGAACGGATTCAGTCCCAGCTCCTGCTCGACCAGCGCCGACAGCCCGCCGATGGATTTGCGGAAGTCGATCGCCGGCCGGTACAGATACACCGTGCCGATCGAGTGCCCCGGATGCATCAGCGCCTACGCTCGGCAAGGGCCGCCGACAGCGCGGCCAGCCAGTCGACGCCGGGCAGCGTCGCACACTCAAGACGCAACTGTGGGTCGATCACCACCGTGCAGCC
>JAABTC010000044.1 GCA_011390055.1 Burkholderiales bacterium
GGTCGGCAACGGCGCGGCCGCGGTGCCGGTCACCGGTGTGCCGTTGGCCGTGACGAAGACGTTCCAGGTGTCGGTGCCGGCCTTCTGGAAGTAGTAGGTCAGTGCCACGTCCTGGCCCTTGGCGTCGTACACCGCCAGCGAAGTCGCGTTGTTGTAGGTGTTGGCGTCGGTGAAATCGATCGCCGGGCCGGCGGTGGGGGCGGTGGTGCCGACGCGCGAGTCGAGGTTCATCTCGATCTCGATCTCGCTCGTCGGCTGCGGGTTGATGCCCGCCGAGGGCAGCTGCAGCGAACGCGCGTTGCCGGGCTGGATCACACCGGTCCCGTCGGCCGCGTAGCCCACCAGGCGCAGGGCGTCGTTGTTGACGATGAAGCCGTCACGGTCGACCTTGAACTGACCGTTGCGCGAATAGAGCGCCGAATTCAGGCCGTCGCTCACCTGGAAAAAACCGGCGCCGTTGATCGCCAAGTCCATCGGGTTGCCGGTGGCGGTGATGTTGCCTTGCGTGAACTGCTGCGAGACCGCCGACAACGTGGTGCCGATGCCCACCGTGCTGGCACCCGAACCGTTGAGCGCATTCGCGTAGACGTCGCTGAACTCGGCGCGCGCCATCTTCGAGCCGTAGGTGTTGGAGTTGGCGATGTTGTTGCCGATCACTTCGAGATTCTTGCTCGAGGCGTTGAGGCCCGACAGGCCTTGCTGGAAGCTCATGGGGTGTCCTTCTTCTTCAGTTGATCTTCAGTTGAACGCACGAATCTGGGAGTACGCGACGCTGCCGCTCCGGCGCAGCTCGAGCATCAGGCTGTCGCCGCCGGTGGCCACCGCGTCGACGCGGTCGCGCATCAGGGGCGTGGCCTCGACGTTGACCGGCCCGGCCTTGGCGACGATGCGAAAGCGCTCGCCCAGGCTGGCGTCGATGCCTGCCGGCGGGATCCATTCGAAGCCGTGGCGGCCCGCGCTCTCGGCGCCGAGGTCGATCGTGTCGATGACCCGGCCGCCCGCATTCAGCACCTCCACGCGCACGCGGTCGGCCGCCGAGGCCAGCTCGAAGCCGCCTTGCACGAGGCCCTTGTCGTTGGCCGACAGCCTGTCCCCCGGCAGCACCACGTCGCGGCCCACCAGCGAAGCGCCTTGCAAGGCCTGCAACTGCGCCAGCTGGCCGTTCAGGCCCTGCACCGTGGTGTTCAAGGTGTCGATGCCGTTGACGGTGCTGATCTGCGCCATCTGGCTCGTCACCTGGGCGTTGTCCATCGGGTTCAGCGGGTCCTGGTTGGCCATCTGCGCCACCAGCAGCTTGAGGAAGCGGTCTTCGCTGCCGGCCTGGTTCTTGGTCACCGGGGCGGCAGCGCTCACGCCGGAGAGCGCGGCAAAGTTGTTGACGGCAGGGGTCATCGCGGGCCTCAGCTCTGACCGAGCTGCAGCGTCTTCTGCAGCAGGGTCTTGGCGGTGTTCATCACTTCGATGTTGTTCTGGTACGAACGCGAAGCCGAGATCATGTTGACCATCTCCTCGACCGCGTTCACGTTGCTGTAGGTCACGTAGCCCTCGACGTCGGCGCCCGGGTGCTTGGGGTCGTGCACGCGACGGCCAACCGTCGGGTCTTCGCTGACGGTCGACACGCGCACGCCCGCGGCGCCCGCGTCGCCCTGTGCCCCCATCAGCTCGGTCTGAAACACCACCTGGCGCGCCTTGTAGGCACTGCCGTCGGGCCCGGCCACGGTGTCGGCGTTGGCCAGGTTGCTGGCCACCACGTTCAGGCGCTGGCTCTGCGCGGACACCGCGCTGCCGGCCACGTTGAAGATCTGGAACATCGACATGGCGAACTCCTCTACTGGCCTTTGATGGCGTCGAGCATCGTTTTCACGCTGCCGTTGATGAAGCGCAGCGTGGCTTCGTACTTCAGGCTGTTGTCGACGAAGCTCGCGCGCTCGCGGTCCATGTCGACGGTGTTGCGGTCCAGGTTGGTCTGGCTCGGCGCGGCGTAGCGCAGGTCGGCCGCGGCCCGGCCCCCGGGCTGGCCCTGCAGGTGGCCCTGCACACGGGCGTGCAGCACGCCGGCCCCGGTGCCCGGCCCGGTGGCCCGCCGCAGCGCGCTGGCGAAGTCCATCTCGCGGGCCACGTAGCCCGGCGTGTCGGCATTGGCGATGTTGCTGGCAATCAGACGCTGGCGCTCGGAGCGCAGCATCAGCGCCTCGCTCTGGAAGTTCAGTGTCTCGCTCAAGCGTTGGATCATGGGCGGCCCCGGCGGCGGCCCGTGCTGGGCCTGGCGACGATTGTGGGCAGCGCACGGCAAAACATAAGCGCGATAAGCAGGGCGTTGGTCCGGCATTTCCGTGCCTGCACCGGCAATGCCGCGCCTAGAGTCATGACCGTGCGAAAGTCGTCTGCCCTGCCCTTGCCGAAGTTGACTGCCGCTGCGCTCGTCGCGGGGCTGGTCACCGCCGCGCCGGCCAGCGCCAGCGCTCTGGACGACTTTGCTGCACTGGCGCAGCCCCTGGCCGAAGCCGCCGCGGCGCGCAGCGCACCGGGGCTGCGAGTGCAGGTCCAGGTCGGCGCGCTCGACCCGCGCTTGCGCCTGGCTCCCTGCAATGCCGTCGAGCCGTACCTGCCGCCGAATGCGCGACTGTGGGGTGCGGCACGCATCGGCCTGAGATGCAACGACCCGGGCGTGCGCTGGAACGTCTACCTGCCCGTGCAGGTCGACGTGTTCGGCCCGGCCTGGGTGAGCACCGGCGCGTGGCCCGCCGGCACGGTGCTCGAAGCAAGTCACCTGGTGCGCGCCGAGGCGCAACTGTCGGCCCCACGCCAGCCGGTGGTGGCACGCCTGGATCACGCTCTCGGGCGTGCACTGCAACGTCCGCTGGCCGTGGGCGACGCCGTGCGCACCAGCGACCTGCGGCCGCGCCAGTGGTTCGCCGCGGGCGATGCGGTGCGCCTGGTCGCTGCCGGCAGCGGCTGGCGCATCGACAGCCAGGGCCAGGCGATGGCACCGGGCCTGGAGGGCACCCCCGTGCGCGTGCGCACCGAATCGGGCCGCGTCGTCAGCGGCATGCCGGTGGGCGAACGCCAGGTCGAGGTGGCACTGTGAGAAGCCGCACGCCGGCCACGCCCGCGAGGCATGCAGACTGCACATCGAGTGCGGCAAACAGTCCTAAAGTCCGCTGGCGCGCGTCCGATAGCCTCTGCAGGTGCGCAAAACAGCCGCCCTGCCACCCGGCGGGCGGGCCTCACCGAGGAGCCAGGTCATGAAGATTTCTGCATTCGATGCGAACAAGCCGGTCACCCCGGCCAACGACAACGCCGCCGCCCAAGGGCAGGCGCAGGCCGCCAGCGCTGCCACCAAGAACATCGCCGCAGCGCCCGAGCCGAGCGCCAAGTTGGCGCTTTCGGCCCCCTTGGCAGCGGCCCCGGGTGAAACCAGCGCCGACTTCGACGCCGAGAAGGTGTCGCGCATCGCGCAGGCCATCCGCGACGGCAAGTTCAACGTCAACGCCGAGAAGATCGCTGACGGCCTGCTCGCGCAGTCGCGCGAGTTCATGACCGGCCGGTCGCACTGATCTGCGCTCTCGATGTTGTACGCCCACGCCGACCGCAGCGCCACAACCGGCACCGCAACCGGGCCGGGGACGGGCCTCGCCGACGGCATTCTGGATTCGCTCGAGGCGCCACTGGCTGCGCTCGGCAGCGCGCTTGGCCGGCGCGACGCGGCGGCACTCGAACAGCAGGTGATCGCGTTGCAGGCCGCATTGGCCGCCGCGCTGCTGCGCCTGCGCCAGACCGTGCGCACTGCCGACGGGCACACCGCACGCCCTCGATTGACAGCGGCCAGCGCGAGGCTTGCCGCCCAGCGCGAATGCGTCGCGCGGGAATGCGCGGTCTTCGAGCGCGGACTCGCTCTGCTGCTGCCCTCACCCCAGCCCGCTGGCGTCTACGACACGCAGGGCCACGCCGAGCGTGCCGCCACGCACGGCAGCCTCTGCGCCTGAGGCGCGGGCGCTTCCTGCAGTCGCCGCGCGCAATCACGGCTGCGCCCGCAGCGAAGCCATGACTCGCGCGCACCGTCCGCTTTGGAAGTCCGAAGCGCGCCCACGCTGGATCGTCATCGGGCCCTTCCTCGTGACGGTGGCGCTGCTCGCCGCACTGGGCATCGGCAGTGCCGAGGTCTTGTCGGCCGTGCGCGCCTACGTGGGCGGCGAGAGCTTGTGGTCGAAGGGCCAGAAAGACGCCATCTACCACCTCACCCAGTACGCCCGATCGCGCGAGGCGGAAGACCACCGCCGTTACGCCGCGGCCATCGCGGTGCCGCTGGGTGACCGGAGGGCCCGGATCGAGTTGGAACGCGCGCAACCCGACCTGGAGGTTGCACGCCGTGGCTTCCTCGACGGCGGCATCCAGACCGACGACGTCGAGGCACTGATCTGGTTGTTCCGCAACTTCCGCTCGGTGCCATTCATGGCCGACGCGATCGACATCTGGGCCGAAGCCGATACACAGATCGTGGCCTTGGCGAATCTCGGCGACGAGATTCGTGCCCACATCATGCACGGCGAGACGGACTCCCCGAGCTACACCGCCGCGCTGGCGCGCCTGCCGCTGCTGAACGAGCGCCTGACCGTGCTGGCGCAACGGTTCTCGAGCACGATGAGTGCGGCATCCCGGCAGACCCAGCAGATCGTGCAACGCGCCACGCTGCTGCTGGCCGTGGGCCTGGCCGCCACGGCGTTGCTGATCAGCATGACGCTGCTACGGCGCCAAGCGCTCAACGACCGGGCCCTGCGTGCGAGCGAGGAACGCCTTCAGCGCGCGCTCGAGTCGACCGCGCTGTGCCTTTGGGACTGCGACGTACGCACCGGCGAGGTCTACCTGTCGGAGCAATGGTCCCTGCATCTGGGTGGCCCCAAGCAGCCGACCCGGACCACCACGGCCGCCCTGTTCGAGCGTGTGCCCGAATCCGAGCGGCAGGGCCTGCGCGATGCCTTCGCCGCCGCATTGACCAGCCCCGCGGCACGCTACCGCATCGAACACCGCGTGCTGCGGCTCGACGGC
Organism: Burkholderiales bacterium; assembly: GCA_011390055.1. Lineage (GTDB taxonomy): Bacteria > Pseudomonadota > Gammaproteobacteria > Burkholderiales > Burkholderiaceae_C > CADEEN01. The sequence goes on from JAABTC010000044.1 coordinate 5,047, forward strand.
AGCACGATGTGGGTGCTGAGCGAAGGACGCGTGGTCGAGCGCAACGCCAAAGGTGCGCCGCTGCGCCTGGTGGGCACCAACCGCGACATCAGCGAACACAAGGAAGAAGAGGCAGCACGCCTGAAGCTCGAAGCGCAGCTGCGCGAGTCGCAGAAGATGGAAGCCATCGGCACGTTGGCAGGCGGCATTGCGCACGACTTCAACAACATCCTCGGCGCGGTACTCAGCCAGCTGGCGCTGCTGCGCGACGATCTGGGCCCGGCCCATCCGGCCTTGCGGGGCCTCGGCCAGATCGACAAGTCCACACGCCGGGCGCGACGCCTGGTGCACCAGATCCTCGCCTTCAGCCGCCGCGAGACGCAGCTGCTGGCCAGCCGTCCGCTGCTGCCGCTGCTCGAGGAAACCTTCGCGCTGCTGCGCTCCACCTTGCCTGCGGGGGTTCAGCTCGATGCGCAGTTCGGTTCGCAGTGCGACGAAGAGGCACTGCACGTGATGGCCGACACCACGCAGATCCAGCAGGTGCTGATGAACCTGTGCACCAACGCCTGGCATGCCTTGCTCGGCCAGCCGGGACGCATCCAGCTCGGGTTGCGCCTGGCTCATCTTGCGGCCGGTGCTGCCGAACGTCCCCCGTCGCTGCCCCCGGGCGACTACGCCCATGTCTGGGTCACCGACAGCGGCTGCGGCATGGACGCCGCGACCCGCGCGCGCATCTTCGAGCCGTTCTTCACCACCAAGCCGGTCGGCCAGGGGACCGGACTCGGGCTTTCGGTGGTGCATGGCATCGTCACTGCGCACGGCGGCGCGCTTCGCGTGGTGAGCGCGCTGGGCCGCGGCAGCACCTTCCACCTGTACCTGCCGCTCGCGGCCCGACCCGGCCCGGAGCCTCAGTCGGATTGGGGCGCGCTCGCGCCGCTGTCGGACCGGCACACGGGCCACGGCCGCCACGTGCTGATGGTCGACGACGATGAAGTCATGTCGGAGGTGATGGGCCTGCTCTTGCAACGCCTGGGCTACCGCGTCACCCGCCACCTCGACCCGCAACGCGCCATCGCCGAAGTGCGCGAAGCGCCACAGGCCGTCGACCTGGTCCTGAGCGACTTCAACATGCCGGGCTGCTCCGGCCTGGATGTGGCCCGTGCTCTGGCCGCCATCCGCGCCGATCTGCCGCTGGTCATCAACTCGGGCCACCTGAGCGAAGAGCAGCGGCGAGCGCTGCTGGCGGCCGGCGTGAGCGGCGTGGTGCAGAAGGAAAACGCGATCGACGAACTGGGGCCGCTGCTTCAGAAGTTGCTTTCCGCGCGCAAGGCAGAGGCTGTGTCGGCACGTGAAACCTCAGCCGCGTAGCGGCGTTTGCGTCGGAGGCCGCGACGCAGAGGTGGCAGTTCTGGCTCGGGCTGGGCCGGGGCGGCCGGCGAGGCGGGACGACCGGACTGCCATCGCTCGAAACGTTGCTGCCTACGTGCGTGCAGCGCGTTCGCGCTCGATGCTGCGCACATGGCGTCCCAAATGGTAGGCCGCCAACTTGACGGCCTCGGCGGAGAGACAGCTCGGCTCGTTCTTCAGGAAGGCAGGCAATCCCTTGGGCTCCATGACCCACACCTCTCGCTGCGATCCGAATGCAGCATCGATGTACCAGCCAGGAAATGCCACAACAGACCAGGGGGAAGAAAACTCAGAAAGCGCGAAGCTTGACCCGCAGCCGCGCGATGCTCTGGCTGTGCAGCTGGCACACGCGCGACTCGGTCACTTCGAGCACGGCAGCGATTTCCTTCAGGTTCATGTCGTGCTCGTAGTACATGCTCATCACGTACTGTTCACGCTCGGGGAGCAGCTTGATGGCTTCGACCAGCGCCTCACGCATGCGGCGGTCCTGCAGCATGGCCAGCGGGTTGGCGGCGTCGTCGGCAACATGGCGGTCGAGGTAGTCGTCGTTGCCTTCGCCACCGCCACCGATGTCTTCGAGGTACAGCAGTTGCGTGCCGCGCACCTTGCCCAACATCTCCTGGTAGTCGGTCAGGCTCAGGCCCATCACCTTGGCAATTTCGCTTTCGGCGGGCGCGCGGCCGAACTGTTGTTCGAGCTGGTGCACCGCGGCTTCGATCTGGCGCTGCTGCTTGCGGTTGCCGCGGCTCATCCAGTCGCCGTTGCGAAGCTCGTCGAGCATCGCGCCGCGGATGCGCTGCGTCGCGAAGGTCTCGAACATCACGCCCTGCGCCGCGTCGAAGCGGCCGAGGGCGTCGTTCAGACCGATCATGCCGGCCTGCACCATGTCGTCGAATTCGACGTTGGCCGGCAGCTTGGCGATCATCTGGTGGGCCAGGCGGCGCACCAGCGGGCTGTACTGCTTGAGCGTCGCGTGGGTGTCGAGACGGCCTTGGGCGGTGTACATGTCAGGAGCTCCGGGAAAGCAGGGGTTCGTCGTCGTGTTCGAGGTGCAGCAGGCCATGCACCAGCCGCGCCAGCGCGGACGAGCCGGCGGGGGCGGCCGGGTCGACCTGGGCCCAGTCGTGCAGCGCAGCGCCGACGAAGCGGTCGGCGGTTTCGGCCATCTTCTGGGCGATGCGGTGCAGGCGCGGGGAGTGCAGCGGCGCGGCGAGCAGCAGGTCGAAGGCCATCAGGTGGTGGCGCTGCGACAGCAGCTTCAGGCCGGCGTAGGCGTTCGTCACGCTGGCCGGATGGTCGCCCGCGAGCAGCAGCGGGCGCACCGAACGGCCGGTGAACAGGCGCCCGAGGTCCGATGGCTCGGCGTGCACGATCACCACGTCGGCCTGCGGCGCGGCGGCGGCCACCGCATGCAGGAAGCGGGCGCACGAGCCGCGGCTGTCGACATGGCGCATCGGCAGCCCGCGCGCGCCCAGGAAGTCCAGGCCCGGCGCCAGCGGCTCGATGCCCGCGGCGATGTCAAGCAGGGCGAGTTCGTGTGGCGCCTGGCCGGTGGCCGCCGCATCGACGACGAGGACGTGGCGCTGCGGCACGCAGCAGGCACTCGCCAGGCGTTCCAGCACCAGGCCCGAGAACGCGAGCTCGGCATTGGCGACCACCGGCACGAAGCGCGGACGGCGCGCGCTGAAGAGCCGGCGCAGCCCGTCGGCCTGGTCGGCAAGGCCCTGGGCACGCGGGCGCGCCAGGTCGACGACGGTGAGCGGTGCGAGCGAAGTCATGACGACCCTCGAACGGTCAGGCAGGCAGCGCGGCCGAGCAGACCGCAGGCGCGAAGACCGCCGACGCCGCATGACTCTGCAGCCCGGCGAAGACCAGGTTCACTTCACCGGCATCGAGCTTCCAGCTCGCGCCCGGCTGCGCCCGCAGGGCACGTTGCACCAGGGCTTGCGACGACAGACGGTGCCAGTCTTCGGGTACGCGCTGGCCGTTGGCCACGCCGACGATGCGCAGCTTGTGGCGGATCACGGCATCGAGCGCCGGGCCGAGCTTGACGGCTTCGTCGAGCTTGGAGATCACCACACCGCGGCAGGTGGCGGCGTGGTACGAGACCATCACGTCCTCGATCGTCTCGCCCTGCGCCGCGGCGTTGACGACCAGCAGCTTGCTGATCGAGCGGTGGCTGAGCATCTCGAGCAGTTCGCGGGTGCGTGCATCGCGCTGGGCCATGCCGGCGGTGTCGATCAGCACCATGCTCTTGCCCGACAGCAGGTCGAGCAAGTCTTCGAGCGAGGCGCGGTCGTGCGCGGTGTGCACCGGCACGCCGAGGATGCGGCCGTAGGTGCGCAGTTGTTCCTGGGCGCCGACACGGTAGGCGTCGAGCGTGATCAGCCCCAGGTTGGCCGAGCCGTGCTGGGTGGCGAAAGCCGCGGCGATCTTGGCGGTGGTGGTGGTCTTGCCGACGCCGGTGGCACCGATCAGCGCGAACACACCGCCGATGGTTTCCAGCGCCGCTTCGCTCTCGGCGGCCACCAGGTTGCGTTCCAGCACGCCCGAGGCCCACAGGGTTTCGTCGCTGCAATCGGCCGGCAGGCTTTCGACCAGCTTGCGGATCAGCGCGGGCGAGAAGCCGCAGTCGAGCAGCTTCTGCGTCAGGCCCGCACGCTGCGGGCTGCGCTGCAGTTTCTCCATGAAGGCGAGCGCACCGAAGCGCTCTTCGATCAGGCCGCGCACCTGGCGGAATTCCTGCAGCATGGCGTGGTCGCGGCGTGCGTTGTCGGCCTGCGCGGTCTGGGCCAGCTGCGCCGCCTGCGTCGCCTGCACGGCCTGGGCCGCATGCAGCGTGGCGGCGGAAACGTCGGTCGGCTGGCGCAACTCGGTGCGCCACTCGACGGGGCGGACCGCATCGCTCAGCAGCGGCGGCGCCTGCGCCGCGGGAACCGCCGGCACGGGGGTTTCGGACAGCGGCGCCAGATGCGCCGGTTGCGCCAGTTCGGCCTGCCGGCGCTTGAGCATGCGCTCGCGCACGTAGTCCTGGAAGGTCAAGGTGCTCATCGACAGCTCGGCCACGTCGTCCGACACGCTGCTGGCCACGGGCGCCGCCGACGTCGGCCGGGCCGGTGCGGCGTTCGAAGCCACCTGCTCGATCATCGACAGGCTCTCCGGCGCCATCGCCAGCACCTCGACGCCATCGCCCGAGGGCCGGGTCGACAGCACCACGGCTTCGTCGCCGAAGGTCTGCCGCACGAGCGCAAGCGCCTCGCGCGGGGTTTTTGCGGTGAAGCGTTTGACGTTCATGCTGCGGCTCCAATGACGGATGCGATGCGAATCGAATGGGTGTCGGGGATTTCGCTGTGGCCGAGCACCTTCAGGCGCGGTGCGGCGCGCTTGAGCAGGCGCGCCATCGGTGCGCGCAGTGTGTCGGGCACCAGCAGGCAGGCGGCCAGGCCGCTGTCTTCCTGGACCCGTGCGCTGTCGGCAGCGCTCTTGGTCAGGCTGTCGGCGATGCCGGGGTCGAGTGCGGCGCCGTGCGGGCTGTTCAGGGCCTGGGCCACCAGGCGCTCCAGCGCGGGGTCGAGGGCGATCACGTCGAGCTCCTTGGTGGGCCCGTAGATCTGCTGCACGATGGCCGGGGCGAGGTGCACGCGGATGCGAGCCGCCAGCTCGTTCGCGTCGGTCACGGTGGCAGCGTGTTCGGCCAGGCATTCGACGATCGAGCGCATGTCGCGGATGTGCACGCCCTCTTCGAGCAAGAGCTGGAGCACCTTCTGCAATGTGGCGATACCGACCATCTTGGGAATCACGTCTTCGATGAGCTTGGGCGCCAACTTGGTCACGTGTTCGACCAGCGACTGGGTCTCCACGCGGCCCAGCAACCGGGCGGCGCCGACCTGCATCAAGTGTGAAAGATGGGTCGCCACGACGGTCGAGCAATCAACGACGGTAAAGCCGCTCATCTGCGCCAA
>JAABTC010000440.1 GCA_011390055.1 Burkholderiales bacterium
CCAGGGCTCGTCCTGGGTCTCGGCGCAGGTGGGCTACGAAGTGCAGGGCGGGCCGTTGAAGGGCCTGGGCATCCGCTTCGAGGGCCACAACATGAACAAGCCCGAGTACGTCGAGTCCGACAACGAGGCCGGCACGCTCAATCGCAGCACGACCAAGACCGGCGCGTACTACACCTTCAAGCTCAGCTACAAGTACTGATCGGCCCCGGGCCGATCGGCTCTGCCAAGCCCTTTGCCGCGTCGCACCGGCAAAGGGCTTTTTCGTTCGCGGGGGCACCCGCTACAGTGATCGCATCATGGAATCTGACGCTCGAACCCTCGATGTCGTGATCGTCGGCGGCGGCACCGCCGGCTGGATGGCTGCCGCCGCGCTGTCCAAGATCCTGCGCAACCAATACCGCATCAGCGTCATCGAGTCGGAGGAGATCGGCACCGTCGGCGTCGGCGAGGCGACGATCCCGATGATCCAGCTCTTCAACCGGCTGCTCGAGTTCGACGAGGACGATTTCATCCGCCAGACGCAGGCCTCGTTCAAGCTCGGCATCGAGTTCGTCAACTGGGGCCGGCTGGGCGATCGCTACATCCATGGCTTCGGCGTCATCGGCCAGGACAACGCGACGGTCGACTTCCACCAGTACTGGTTGAAGCAGTACCTCGCCGGCAAGGCCAAGGGCCTGGACCACTACTCGATCAACACCGCGGCGTGCCTGGCGAACAAGTTCATGCGCGCGCGGCCCGACGTGCCGAACTCGCCGCTGGCGCAGATCGCGCATGCCTTCCACTTCGACGCTTCGCTCTACGCCCGCTTCCTGCGCGGCTACAGCGAGCAGCGCGGCGTGCAGCGCATCGAAGGCAAGATCGTCGAAGTGCGCCAGCGCGAAGGCGACGGCCACATCGAGTCACTGACCTTGCAGTCGGGGCAGAGCATCGCCGGCGACCTGTTCATCGACTGCTCGGGCTTCCGCGGCCTGCTGATCGAAGGCACGCTCCAGACCGGCTACGAAGACTGGTCGCATTGGCTGCCCTGCGACCGCGCCGTGGCGGTGCCCTGCGCATCGGCCAAGGAGCTCACGCCGTACACCCGCGCGACGGCGCGCACGGCGGGCTGGCAGTGGCGCATCCCGCTCCAGCACCGCATCGGCAACGGCCATGTGTTCTCGAGCAAGTACATCAGCGAGGACGAAGCCACCGCGGTGCTGCTCGGCAACCTCGACGGCGAACCGCTGGCGGCGCCGCGCACGCTGCGCTTCGTGACGGGCAAGCGCAAGAAGGCGTGGAACAAGAACGTCGTTTCGCTCGGCCTGGCGAGCGGCTTCATCGAGCCGCTCGAATCCACCAGCATCCACCTCGTGCAGATGGGCATCGCCCACCTGCTGACATTCTTCCCGTCGGCGGGCTTCGAGCAGATCGACATCGACGAATACAACCGCGTGATGAGCCTGGAGTACGACTGGGTGCGCGACTTCATCATCCTGCACTACAAGGCCACCGAGCGCACCGACACGCCGTTCTGGAACTACTGCCGGCAGATGGAGGTTCCCGAGACGTTGCAGCGGCGCATCGACCTGTTCCGCTCGCACGGCCGCGTCTTCCGCGAAGGCAACGAGCTCTTCACCAAGGTGAGCTGGCTGCAGGTCATGCACGGCCAGCGCATCCGGCCGCAGGCGCACCATCCGCTGGCCAGCGTGCTGCCCGAGAACGAGATCCAGACCTACCTCGACGAGGTCGAAGGCGTCATCAAGGCCTGTGTCGACTACATGCCCTCGCACGCGAAGTTCATCGCCGAGCACTGCGCGGCCACGCCGGTCACGCCGCAGCGTTGAGCCGGCAGGTGAAGAAGCCGTTGAGCGTCAGCCGGCCGCGCCGCGGGTCGGCGTCGCGTTGCTCTGGCCGCGCGATGTCGCCGGAATGAGAGATCTCGCCGCTGTAGTAGATCAGCCGGTTCCATGCCGCAGGCACGGTGGCCGTGCGCTCGAAGTAGGCGTTGCCGTCGGTCATGTACCCCGGCGCCAGGCCGTAGCGGGCGCCGAACGTGCCGGCGTCGAGCGACAGGCTGTCGTCGATC
>JAABTC010000045.1 GCA_011390055.1 Burkholderiales bacterium
GTGCGGGCAGGTCTGCCCGGCGCCGCCAGCGCACAATGGTGCGATGAATTCGTCCTGGTCTTGGCTGGCGCTTGCCGGCTCCGTGGCGTTGATCGTCGGCTATGAACTGCGCACGTGGGTGGTGGAGCGTCGCCATCCGCAATCCACGGCGCGTGCCGCGCATGCCGCCCTGCGTGAAGAGTGGGTGCGTGCGCTCTCGGCGCAGCGCGGCTCGGAAATCGTCGCGGTGCAGACCCTGCGCAATTCGCTGATGTCGGCGACGATCAGCGCGTCCACTGCAGCCCTGGCGCTGATGGGCACCCTCTCGCTCAGTGCGGGCAACGCGCCGATGGGCTTGGCGTTGTTCGGTTCGACCCAGCTCACCCACGGCCTGGTGCTGGAGCTCTTGCTGCTGGCGACGCTGTTCGCGTCGTACGTCTGCTCGGCCACGGCGATGCGCTACTTCAACCATGCCGGCTTCGTGCTGTCGCTGCCGGTGGCCTCGCCGGAACGCGACGCGCGGCTCGGGACCGCGATCGACTACGTTCGCCGTGCCGGTTCGCTGTACGGCTGGGGCCTGCGCACCTTCTTTCTGGTGGCACCGATCATCGCCGGGCTGATCCATCCGCTGGCGATGCCCGTCGCGAGCCTGTTCCTGGTGCTGGCGGTGGGCGCACTCGACCGTCGACCGCCGGGGTCGGCGCCCTGATGCGAACACGCCGGCTTGCCGCAGGACAGCGCGTGCAGGTTCAAAAACCCACCGCCGCACCGTCGCGCCGCGGATCGCTGGCCGCGACATAGCCTTCGACCGATGCATCCCCCAGCCGCCAGATGAACTGCCCGGCGCCGAAGTCCATGTAGCTGTCTTCCAGGCCGACGATGCGATGGCCGAGCGCAGCCAGCGCGTCGCGCGTGGCCTCGGGCATCGAGCGCTCGACGTTGATGTCCAGCCCCTTCTCGAAGCGCCAGCGCGGCGCGTCGCAGGCAGCTTGCACGTTCTGGCCGTGGTCGAGCATGCGCACGAGGGTCTGCACATGGCCCTGCGGCTGCATGTTGCCGCCCATCACGCCGAAGCTCATCACCGGTGCACCGTCTCGCGAGAGGAAGCCCGGGATGATGGTGTGGAACGGGCGCTTGCCGGGGGCGACGGCGTTGGGGCTGTGCGCATCGAGGCTGAAGCCATGGCCGCGGTTCTGCAGGCTGATGCCGAAGGTCGGTTCGACCACGCCCGAGCCGAAGCCCATGTAGTTGCTCTGGATGTAGCTGACCATCATGCCGCTCTCGTCGGCGGTGCTCAGGTAGATGGTGCCGCCCTTGATGGCATAGCCGGGGCCGAAGACCTGCGCGCGCTGCGGGTCGATCAGCTTGGCCCGCGCCGCGAGGTACTGCGGGTCGAGCAGTGACTCGGCCGGCCCTTCCATCGTTCGGGGTTCGGCGACGAAGCGGTAGACGTCGGCGAAGGCCAGCTTCATGGCCTCGATCTGCAGGTGCTGGCAGGCGGGGCCGTCGACCGGCAGCGAGGCCAGGTCGAAGTGCTCCAGCATGCCCAGCGCCATCTGGGCCGCGATGCCCTGCCCGTTCGGCGGGATCTCGTGCAGCGTGTGGCCACGGTACGGCTGCGCCAGCGGCGTGACCCACTCGGGCTCGAAGGCGGCGAGGTCGGCCTGCGTCAAGCGGCCGCCGTGCTGATGCGACCAGGCCGCGATGGCTGCACCGATCTCGCCGCGGTAGTAGGCCTCGCCCCCGGTCTGGCCGATGAGCTTGAGCGCACGCGCCGCGTGCGGCATCGAGAAGCGCTCGCCGACCTCGGGCGGCCGGCCCCTGGGCAGGAAGGTCTTGGCGTAGCCGGGCCCGCTGACGAGATCGGCCACCTTCGACGCCATCGTCCACTTCTGCTGCACGACCACCGGCACCGCATAGCCGCGCTCGGCGATCTCGGCCGCCGGGGCCATCAGGTCGGCGAAGGGCAGCTTGCCGAAGCGCTTGGACAGGGCCACCCAGCCGGCCACCGCACCGGGCACGCTGACCGAATCGACGCCGCGCATCGGCGGCGCGGTCGCGCCGTCGCCGTACTTGCCGGTGAAGTATTCGCGCGTCCAGGCCGCCGGTGCCGGGCCGCTGGCGTTCAAGCCGTGCAGGCGCTCGCCGTCCCACAGGATGCAGAAGGCGTCGGAACCCAGGCCATTGCTGCAGGGCTCGACAATCGTCATGCAGGCTGCCGTGGCGATGGCCGCGTCCACGGCGTTGCCGCCGGCCGCGAGCATGCGCAGGCCGGCCTGCGCCGCCAGCGGATGCGACGTGGCCACCACGTTGCGCGCGAACACCGGCTGGCGCGCGCTGGCGTACGGTTGGTCGTAGTCGAACTTCATCGCTGGCTCCTACTCCAGTGTGATCTTGCGCTCGCGGATCAGGGTCGCCCAGCGGGCGCTGTCGGCCTTGACCATCGCTGCGAACTTCGCCGGCCCCGCGTCGACCACGGGCTCCGCCCCCAACCGCGCCAGGCGCTCGGCGACATCGGATTGACGCATCGTGCGCTGCAATTCCTCGGCCACGCGGTTGACGATCGCCACCGGCATGCCCTTGGGCCCGTAGACGCCGAACCAGGTGTCGGACGTGAAGCCCGGCAGCCCGGACTCGGCGACGGTCGGCAAATCGGGCACCAGCGCCGAGCGCTTGGCGCTGGTGACGGCCAGCGCCTTGAGCTTGCCGTCCTTCACGTGCGGCAGACCGCTGACGATGCTGTCGAACAGCAACTGCACCTTGCCGCTGACGAGGTCGGGGATGGCCAGTGCGGTGCCGCGGTACGGGATGTGCAGGATGAAGACACCCGCCTGCGCCTTGAAGGCTTCGGCCGTCAGGTTGACGATGGTGCCGTTGCCGCTCGAGGCGTAGTTCATCTGGCCGGGCCGCGCCTTGGCGTAGGCGATCAACTCCTTGATCGAGGCCACCGGCAAGTCCTTGGGTACCAGCACGATGTTGGTCGCATTGGCAACCCAGGCCACCGGGGTGAAGTCGTTCTCGACCTTGTACGGCAGGTTCGGGTTGAGGTGGGGCGCGATCGAATGCGTGCTGCTGGTGGCCATCAGCAGCGTGTGGCCGTCGGCCGCAGCCCTGGCGACCTCGCCCGAGCCGAGCGTGCCGCCCGCGCCCGGGCGGTTGTCCACCACGATCGTCTGGCCCAGGCCCGTGCCCAGGCCCTGTGCGATCGCGCGGGCAAGCAGGTCGGTGGCGCCGCCTGAGGGGAAAGGCACGACGAAGCGGATCGGCTTGGCAGGCCATGCCGGTTGCGCGTGAGCCAGAGGGGCGGCCGCGAGGAACGGCAGGCCGGCAAGCAGGGAACGGCGTTTCATGGGGTGGCTCTCGTGGACGGTGTCGGCATCATCGCATCGCTAGGGCACCGCAGCGGGAGGCAGGGCCAACGACTGGGCGATGTAGCGCTGCACCCGGGGCGCCTCGGGGCCGAGGTGAAAGCCCAGGCGCTGCACGCGCAGCTCGGCGTCGAAGGCCGAGAACCGCTCGAGCCGCCGCTGGTGCTCGAGCCAGTTCTCGTCGACGAAGTACTCGATCACGCGCTCCGGATGCGCCGCATCCCGGAACAAGCCCCATGACAAGGCGCCCTGGCGCAGCCGCGCGCGGCGCGTGCGCTGCATCACCACACCGAACTCGTGCGCGCGCGCCGGATCGATCAGGTACTCGATCGTCACCATCACCGGCCCGTCGTCGGCCTCCACGCCGACCGGCGCCTCCACCGTGCTGGCCACCGACACCGGGCTGAAATCGATTTCGGCGCCGCCCTCGATCGTCAGCTTGCGCAACAGCACGAGCATCAGCACGCCGAACCCTGCCGCCGCAGCCACCGCCGCGGCCACGTTGGTCCAGCTGGCGATCTGGCCCCACAGCAGCGAGCCCGCGGCCGAGCCGCCCATCAACGCCATCTGGTAGATCGACATGCCGCGCGCGCGCACCCAATCGGGCAGCGCGACCTGGGCCGAGACGGTGAGCGAGTTGGCCACCGAGATCCAGGCCATGCCCACGACCACCATCGCCGGCAAGGCCACCCACAACTCGGGCACGTAGACGATGACCACGGACAGGCCCGCCTGCACCAGGGTGCCGATGCGAACGAACTGGTCGCGCGTGTAGCGCGCGCGCCAGCGCGGAAAGCGCAGCGCCGCGACGATGGCCCCGAGGCCCAGGCAGGCCAGCATCACCGTGAACGTCGCCGGCCCGCCGCCGTGCAGCCGCCGCGCCACCAGGGGCAACAGCGCGATCAGCGCCGTCGACTGCAGGAAGAACAGGAATGCGCGCAGCAGGATGATCTTCAGCCGCGGCGACTGCAACGCAAAGTTCAACCCCACGCGCATCGCGCCGACGAAGCGCTCGCCCGGCAGCGTGCTGGCCTTGGCCTGGCGCTTCCAGCGCAGGATGAGCACGGTGGCACCGGCGGCGAGCAACGCGTTCAGCACGAACACCGCCGCCGGGCCCGACGCCGCGAGCAGCACGCCGGCCAGCACCGGCCCGATGATGCGCGACAGGTTCATCGCGATGCCATTCAACGCAATGGCCGGCGAGAGCTGGGCCTTCGGCACGACCTCGGGCACGATGGCGGCGAACACCGGCCAACGCATTGCCAGGCCGATGCCGTTGACGAAGGTCAGCGCCAGCAGCAGCTCGGCGGTCAGCGCGTCGGCCAGCGACAGGCCCGCGAGCACCAGTGCATTGACCGAGACCCACAGTTGCGTCGCGGCGAAGTAGCGCCGGCGGTCGAGGATGTCGGCCATCGCGCCGCTGGGCAGGCCGAGCAGGAACACCGGCAGCGTCGACGCGGTCTGCACCAGGGCCACCATCACCGGGCTGGTGGTCAACGTGGTCATCAGCCAGGCGGCGGCCACGTCGTTCATCCACATCGTCAGGTTGGCCGCCAGCCAGGCCAGCCACAACATGCGGAAGGTGCGCTCCTGAAGCGGCGCGAGCGCGGCCGAGCCGATCAGCGAACGAACGGGGTTCTGAAACGGCATCTCCCGAGCATGCCACCAACGGGCGCGATCGCGCCCGTCAGCCGGTATGCCCGGCTCAGACTTCCTCTTCGACGAAGGCCTCGGCCCGCTTCTTCCTGATCGACGGCAGCATCACGATGATGATCATCAGCGCGGCCGCGGCCAGCAGGCCCGCCGACAGGCCCCGGGTGAGGAAGGTGGTCCAATCGCCACGCGACAGCAGCAGCGCGCGTCGCAAGTTCTCTTCCATCATCGGCCCCAGGATGAAGCCGAGCAACAGCGGCGCAGGTTCGCAGTGCAATTTGTGGAAGACGTAGCCGAGCACACCGAACATGACCGCCATGTAGACGTCGAAATTGTTGTTGTTCAGCGTGTACAGGCCGATGCAGCAGAAGGCGAGGATCGCCGGGTAGAGCAGCCGGTACGGCACGGTCAGCAGCTTGATCCAGATGCCGATCAGCGGCAGATTCAAGATGATCAGCATCGCATTGCCGACCCACATGCTGGCGATCAGGCCCCAGAACAGCTCCGGGTTGCTGGTCATCACCTGCGGGCCGGGCTGGATGCCCTTGATCGTCATCGCGCCGACCATCAGCGCCATCACCGCGTTGGGCGGGATGCCCAGCGTCAGCATCGGGATGAAGCTGGTCTGCGCACCGGCGTTGTTGGCGCTCTCGGGGCCCGCGACACCGCGGATGTTGCCCTGGCCGAAGGGCACTTCGTCGGGTCGGCCGCGCGACTTCTTCTCCAGCGTGTAGGCCGCGAACGCTGCCAGCAAGGCGCCGCCGCCCGGCAGCACGCCCAGGACCGAGCCCAACGCGGTACCGCGCAGCACGGCGGGCCAGGCATCCTGGAAGTCCTGCTTGGTCGGCCACAGGCCCTTGACGTCCTTGGTGAAGACCTCGCGGTGCTCGGCCGGACGGCCCAGGTTGGCGATGATCTCGCCGAAGCCGAAGATGCCCATCGCGACGGTGACGAAGCCGATGCCGTCGGTCAGTTCGGGAATGTCGAAGCTGTAGCGCGGCACGCCCGAGATCACGTCGGTGTTGATCTGGCCGAGCAGCAGGCCCAGCAGGATCATCGCGATGGCCTTGATGAGCGAACCCGAGGCCAGCACCACCGCGCCGATCAGGCCCAGCACCATCAGCGAGAAGTACTCCGCCGGGCCGAACTTGAACGCCAGTTCGGTCAGCGGCGGCGCGAACGCGGCAATGACGATGGTGCCGACGCAGCCGGCGAAAAAGGATCCCAGGCCCGCCGCGGCCAGCGCCGCCCCTGCCCTGCCCCTGCGCGCCATCGCATAGCCATCGATCGCGGTCACCACCGAGCTCGACTCGCCCGGCACGTTGATCAGGATCGCGGTGGTGGAACCGCCGTACTGCGAGCCGTAGTAGATGCCGGCCAGCATGATCAGCGCCGGCGTCGCATCGAGGGCGTAGATGGACGGCAGCAGCATGGCCATCGTCGCGGTCGGGCCCAAGCCAGGCAACACGCCGACCAGGGTGCCGAGCAGCGCGCCGCCGAAGGCGTACATCAGGTTGGTCAGGGTGAACGCAACACCGAAACCCAGCGCAAGGTTGTTCAGGAGATCCATGGTCGTCTTTCGGCGTTCAGGCGCTGGCGCCGAAGATGGTGGGCCACATCGGGATGATGAGACCCAGGCCCTTGATGAAGATCAGCCACGACATCACGACCAGTACGACCGCATTCGCGACCGCGGCCTTCCAGCTGAACTCGTCGCTGGCCCAGCTCGAGATGAAGACCAGCAAGGGCAGCGTGATCACCAGACCCAGCCGCGGCAGCGCGACGCCGAAGAAGGCGACCGCGCCCAGGATCACGATCAGCGGCTTCCAGGCGAAAGCACCGACCGGATCGCCCCCTTCGGTTTCGATGGTCAAAGCCTTGAACAGCTCGATGGCGCCGAGCAACGCCAGCAACGCCCCCAGACCGAACGGGAAGTAACCCGGCCCGGGGCGGGCGGAGCTGCCGAAGTTGTAGGTGGTGGCACCCCATGCGAACCCGATCCCGATCGCCAGGAACATCAGGCCGGCCCAGAAGTCGCGCTCGCTTTTGATCTTCATTTGGAGGTCTCCACCCGCCGAGGGTACTGCGGCGCATTCTAGGCAGCGTGCGGCCGCCGCCCCTCTGTGGTTTCCACGTAACTGGCGCCGCTCGACCGTTCAGGTGCGCTGGACTTGCCAGGCCGGCGTCGTGCGCAACACCTCTTCCAGCGTCGTGACACCCGCGGCCACCTTCATCACGCCGGCGGCACGCAAGGGGTGCATGCCGTCGGCGGCGGCCTGGCGGCGCAAGCCGTCTTCGTCGAACACCGGATGCACGAAGGCGCGCGCAGCCTCGGTCAGCGTCATCATCTCGTACAAGCCCGCGCGCCCGCGGTAGCCGGTGTTGCGGCATTCGAGGCAGCCCACCGGCTTGTACACAGTGGGTTGACCCTTCAGCTTCCACGGGCCCAGCGCGCCGGTGAGCGCCGCCACGGCGGGGGCGTCGTCGGGCTGTTTGCAGGCGTTGCACAGGGTGCGGGCCAGTCGCTGCGCCAGCACGCCGATGACCGTGGCCGAGATCAGGTACGGCGGCACCCCCAGATCGGCCAGGCGCGTGATCGCCGCGGCCGCGTCGTTGGTGTGCAGGGTCGAGAACACCAGGTGGCCGGTGAGCGCGGCCTGGATCGCCATCTCGGCGGTGGCCAGGTCGCGGATCTCGCCCACCATGATGATGTCCGGATCCTGGCGCATCAGCGCGCGCAGGCCCTCGGCGAAGTTCAGGTCGATGGCGGCCTGCACCTGGGTCTGGTTGAAGGCCGGCTCGATCATCTCGATCGGGTCTTCGATGGTGCAGACGTTGACCTCGTCGGTGGCCAGGCGCTTCAACGTGGCGTACAGCGTGGTGGTCTTGCCGCTGCCGGTCGGGCCGGTGACCAAGATGATGCCGTGCGGCCGCGACGTGAGTTCGGCCCAGCGCTCGGCCTCGCGCGCGCCGAAGCCCAGCGCCTCGACGCTCTTGACCACCGTGTCGGGATCGAAGATGCGCATCACCATCTTCTCGCCGAAGGCCGTGGGCAAGGTGGCCAGGCGCATCTCGACCTCGGCGCCGGGCTGGCCGTCGGCCGTGACCGGCCGCACCGTCTTGATGCGGCCGTCGAGCGGGCGGCGCTTTTCCACCACGTCCATGCGGCCGAGCAGCTTGACGCGCGCGACCATCGCGTTCATCACCGTGATCGGCACCTGGTAGACGGTGTGCAGCACGCCGTCGATGCGAAACCGGATCACGCCCATCTCGCGCCGCGGCTCGAGGTGGATGTCGCTGGCGCGCTGGTCGAAGGCGTACTGCCAGAGCCAGTCGACGACCTGCACCACGCCCTGGTCGTTGGCGTCGAGTTGCTTGTTGGTCTTGCCCAACTCCACCAGCTGCTCGAAGCTCGCCAGCGCCGCGGTCTCGCCGCGCCGGGCAGCGCTGCGCACCGAACGCGCGAGCGTGTAGAACTCGGTGGTGTAGCGCTGAAGCTCCTGGGGGTGCGACAACACCAGGCGCAGCCGCTTCTTGGTGTGCGCCTCGATCTCGCCGACCCAGGCCGTGTCCAGCGGCTCGCAGGTGGCCACGGTGATGTCGGTCAGGCCGACGGACACCGGCAGTGCACGCCGGGTCTCGGCATAGCGGATCGACATCACGTCGGCCACGCGCGCCACGTCGACCTTGAGCGGATCGATGCGCAGGTACGGCATCGAGAGGCGCCCGGCCAGCCAGGCCGTCAGCGCCTCGGTGTCCAGGGCACGGCCGTTGCGTGCGTCGACCAGGTTGGCACTGCCCAGGCGGATCAGCGGATGCTGGCTCGAGTCGCCCGCGCCGAAACGGCTGCGGATGCGCGCGGCCTCGTCGTCGCCGACCAGGCCGTCTTCGTGCAGCCACTGCAGCAGCCAACGCCACTCGAGGCGGCCGGTCGGCAGGGGGGCGGTGGTTGCGAGGGGGGTGGTCATCGGCAGCTCGGCCTCATGCGAGCGGCCGCACCATGCGCAACCATTTGCGCGCCGGCAGGCCGCAGCGGCGCTCGATGGTAGCGGCCCGCGCGCTCAGCGTCTCGCGGTCGGGCACGGCCACGCCGCGCGCGGCGATGACGACGGTGTTGCCCTCGCGCGTGGGACGCAGGCGCCAGACCTGGTCGCGTCCGAAGGCCGCCGCGATCCGCTCGGCGCTGGCCTCGAAGCTCGCCGCGCGGCCGAACAGGTTCACGCTCATCAACCCGCCGTGCGCGAGCACCGCATGGCAGTGGGCGTAAAAGGCCGCGCTGTCGAGCACCGGCGCGGCGGCCTCGTGGTCGTACAGGTCGACGCACAACACCTGGGCGGTCTGCAGATGCCTCGCATCGGCGACCCAGTCGGCGGCATCGGCCTCGACCACCCGCAGGCCCGCACCGTCCTGCGGCAGCCGAAAGCCCTGCCGGCAGGCCGCAATCACCGCCGGGTTCAGCTCGACCGCGGTGACGCGCTCCATGCGCAGCACCTGGTGGCAAAAGCGGGTGATCGACGCAGCGCCCAGGCCGAGCTGCACGGCATGGCCGCGCGCCAGTTCGCTGCTCTCGCGCCACAGCAGCCAGGCCATCATGCGCTGCACGTACTCGAGCACCAGCTCGCGCGGGCGGGTGGTGTCCATGGCGCCCTGGACCCAGGGCGTCTCGCCCAGGTGCAGGGTGCGCAGCTCGCCGTGTTCGGCGATCGTGGCGCTCGGCAGGTCGGCGCGGTTCACTGGAGTCCCTTCGCCCGTGAAGGGCTCCGGTATGAGCGCTTGGGAGCGGCCCGGCGCGCTCAAGCCATGCCCGCCTGGGTGAAGACTTCGCGCCAGGCCGCCAGCTTGCGTTCGAACGACCAGCTCGCGTTGGCCGGGCTGGTCGAGGGCAGGCGGTGCACCGGCAGGCCGAGCGTGCGCGTCAGGCGCATCGAGCGCGCCGACTCGCCGCCGTTGTGCGCGATGGCACGCAGCGCGGGCAGGCGGGCCACGAGCCCGGCCAGGTCGTTCGGTCGGGCGTCTTCGATCGCGCTGTCCAGGCTGCCCTGGCGGTGGCAGCTCGCATGCACGTCCCACACCGCCAGCCCGCGGCGCTCCAGTTCAACCACCCGTGCTGGGTAATCGAGCGCCACCAACTCGTTCTGCCACAGTGCCGCCAGGATCGGCCAGAAATGATTGCGCGGATGGCCGTAGTACTGCTGCGCCGTCAGCGACGCCACCCCCGGGAAACTGCCGAGCACGAGCAGGCGCGCATTCG
>JAABTC010000046.1 GCA_011390055.1 Burkholderiales bacterium
CCAGCGGCGGCGCCTCCAGCACCGGCACCTTGGCCTCGCGGGCGATGTCGCGGATGCGCAGCGCCAGCAGGTCGGCGCCCTTGGCCAGCACCCGCGGGGCGGCCATGGCATGCTCGTCGTACTTCAGCGCGACGGCATAGTGGGTCGGGTTCATCACCACCAGATCCGCACCCGGCACCGCGGCCAGCATGCGGCGCTTGCCGCGCTCGCGCATCAAGGCGCGCATCTTGCTCTTGACCTCGACGTTGCCCTCGAGCTGTTTGAACTCTTCCTTCTGCTCCTGGTGGCTCATCTTCAGGCGGTCCTGCAGGCGCTTGCGCTGCCACGGAACGTCGATCAGCGCGAACACCGCCAGGAGCCCCAGCAACCACATCAGCCCGCTTCGCAGGATCCCTGCGGCCTGGGCCAGCGCTGTCGGCAACGGAACTTCGAGCGTGGCCACGAACGACGGCAGCTGCGCCTGCAGGTACAGCGCACCGAGGCTGCCCAACAGCAGGCAGAGCAGGCAGGCTTTCAAGGTTTCGCCCAGCTGGTGCTTCGAGAACATGCGCCCGAGGCCGCTCAGCGGGTCGAGCTTGCCGAAGTTGGGCAGCGTGGGCTTGAGGGTCCAGTTCCAGCCGCCCGCGGCGATGCCGGCGGCCAGGGCCACGCCGACGGTGAGGCCGCCGAGCGGCAGCACCACCCACAGCACCTTCAGGCCCAGTTCACCCAGGCGCACCAGCATCGCATCGGGCGCGGCCAGCAGCGGGGCGTCGAAGCGCAGGCCGTCGGCCAGCAGGTTCTTCAGCCAGCCTGCGAGCGCGGGCGCCAGCGCGGCCAGCAGCAAGCCCGCGGCGGCCATCGCACCGAAGTGGCCCAGGTCGCGCGAGCGGGCGACCTGGCCGTCCTCCCGCGCCTTCTTGAGCTTGCGCTCGGAGGCGGGCAGGTTGCGGTCTTGGGCAGAGTCGGCCATGGGTGTGCCATGGTGATGCGACGGGCGCCGAACTTGAGCCGGATAAGCGGGGGTTTCGGGGTGCTTCTGCTTTTTCCTTGCGCTGGTGGACGCTGGCAAGGCCGGTGCAGGGCGGCCGCCGGGCGCTTCGCTGAGACGGTCGCTGCGTTGCAGCGACTGCGCTGCGGTGCTCGGTCTCGTGGCCCCGTGGCCGAACTCGCTGCGTTCGCTGCACTCACTGCGCTCGAACAGCCGCCACGAGTCAGAGCACGAAGCGCGCTGCGCGCGCGGACCACGAGCCCTGCGCTCCTCGCCGTCTCAGAGGCGCGCCCGGCGGCAGCCCCGCCCCGACCTTGCGGGCAGCAGCGTCACGCGCGAACCTTCTTCGCGGGTCACCAACGTCTCGGCAAGTCTGCGGGCCGGTCAGCGCCGGGGTGAGTCATGCGATCGGCGAGGAGCGCAGCACCGAGGTCGGCGCGCGCAGCGCGCTTCGTGATCTGACTCGCCGCAACTGTTCGACCACAGCGAACGCAGTGAGCGGCGGGAGTTTTGCGGCGCGACCTCGGTGCGAGCACCGCAGCGGACCCCGCGCAGCGGGGCGTCGCATCCGATCCCCGGCGCTGGCCGGCCCGCGGGCTTGCTTGCGCACACGCCTCTGACACGAACCAAAATTACGCCGCCGCCGTCACCTTCAACATGATCTTCTGCACCTTCTCCTCGAGCGTCGCCTTCGTGAACGGCTTGACGATGTAGCCCGCGGCGCCGCTCTGGGCTGCCAGCACGATGTCTTCCTTGCGCGCTTCGGCCGTGACCATCAGCACGGGAATGTGCTTGAGGGCGTCGTCGGCCTTGCAGGCCTTGAGCAGCTCGAAGCCGTTCATGTTGGGCATGTTGATGTCGGAGACGATGAAGTCGAATTTCTGCGCCTTCAACATGCGCAGCGCAACCGCGCCGTCTTCGGCCTCCTCGACGTTCTGGCAGCCCATTTCCTTCAACAAGCCGCGCACGATGCGGCGCATGGTGGAGAAGTCGTCGACGACGAGAAAGCTGAGATCGGTGTTGGTGCTCATGGTGGCGGTCTCGACAGAACGGATGAGGGCTTATCGGACGCTGGCAGCGGGACTTGACGCCGCCGTCCGCGCACCGACAGCGGGAACCGCGTCAGGTGACGCAGCAGGGGCTTCAGGCTGGGGGGGGCGCACGCCGATCGACTGCGCCACCTCGGGCGCCGTGCGCAACACGCGGTCCTCGGCCTCGCGGTTCATCACGATGATGCTGATGCGCCGGTTCGCGGGGCTGTTGGGATCGACCGCGTCGAACAGGGTGCTGGAGGCCAGACCCTGCACACGCAGCACGCGCGTTTCGGCCATGCCGCCAGCCAGCAGCTCGCGTCGCGACGCGTTGGCGCGGTCGGCCGAAAGTTCCCAATTGCTGTAGCCGCGTTCTCCCGCCGAGAAGGGTTGGGCATCGGTGTGGCCTTCCAGCGTCAGGTGGTTGGGCACGCTGCCCAGCACGGTGCCGATCTCGCGCAGCAGCTCGCGCATGTAGGGCTGCACCACGGCTGAACCGCTGGCGAACATCGGCCGGTTGTGTTGGTCGGCGATCTGGATGCGCAGCCCGTCGCGGGTCATGTCGAGCTGCAGCTGGGCGGCCATGGGCGCCAGCTTCGGGCTCTCGGCAATCACCTTCTCGACCTTCTTCTTCAGATCTTCCAGGCGCGCGATCTCGGCGCGCACCTGTTCCTGGCTGAGCGCCTGCAGGTTCACGGTGTCGCGCTTGGCTTCGATGTCGCCGCGCTTGACCTGCCCGGTGGTGCGCGTGATGTCCTGTCCGCCGCCCCTGATCAGGTGCGACGAATCGCCCGATCCCGAGCCGCCGAGCATCGCCACCTTCAAGGGCGACTGGAAGTAGTCGGCGATGCCCTTCTTGTCGCCTTCGGTGGTCGAACCGAGCAGCCACATGAGCAGGAAGAAGGCCATCATCGCGGTGACGAAGTCGGCGTAGGCGATCTTCCAGGCGCCGCCATGGTGACCATGGCCGCCCTTCTTGATCTTCTTGATGATGATCGGCTGGAGCTTCTTGGCATCACCCGCCATGCGTCACTCCTTTCAGGCCTTCTTGCCTTTGACGTGGCCTTCGAGTTCGGCGAAGGTCGGTCGCTCGGTCGAATACAGCACCTTGCGACCGAACTCGACCGCGACCTGCGGCGCGTAGCCCTGCATCGAAGCGAGCAGGGTGGTCTTGATGCACTGCAGTTCCTTGCCGGCTTCGTCGACCTTCTGCTCCAGCAGGCCGGCCAGCGGCTCGGCGAAGGCGTAGGCCAGCAGGATGCCGAGGAACGTGCCGACCAAAGCCGAGCCGATCATCGCGCCGAGCACCGCTGGCGGCTGGCCGACCGAGCCCATGGTGTTGACGACCCCCAGCACCGCAGCCACGATGCCGAAGGCCGGCAGGCCGCCGGCCAGGCGCTGCAGCGCCGCCACGGCCGAATGCGCCTCGTGGTGGTGGGTCTCGATCTCGCTGTCCATCAGCGACTCGATCTCGTGCGCATTCAGGTTGCCCGAGACCATCATGCGCAGGTAGTCGGTGATGAACTCGACCACATGGTGGTCACTGCCGACGCCGGGGTATTTCTTGAACAGCGGCGATTCGTGCGGTGTCTCGACGTCGTTCTCGATCGACATCAGGCCTTCCTTGCGCGCCTTCTGCAGGATGTCGTAGAGCAGCGCCATCAGCTCCATGTAGCGCGCCTTGGTGTACTTGCTGCTCTTGAAGCATTGGCCCAAGCCCTTGGCGGTGGCCTTCAGCACCTTGCTCTGGTTGTTGGCCAGGAAAGCACCCAGTGCGGCGCCGCCGATGGCCGCCATCTCGAACGGCAAGGCCTTCAGCACGACGCCGATGTTGCCGCCGTGGGCGATGAAGACGCCGAAAACGGCGCCCAGCGCGACGAGCCAACCGATGATGACGAACATGTGTGTAGGAAAAGCGCAGAACGGGGTCTGCGTGAGCTATCGGCAAACCGTCGGTTTGCTTGAGCGAGTCTGTCGCCTGCGCTGGCGGCCGATCGCGCCAACAGGCCGGTGTTTGCCGGCCATCTGCGATCATTTGAGGCGTCGAACACCTCCCCGCGGGTCGCCCCAGCGCCGCCAACGATGTCTTTTCCCTTTTCCAGTCTGCGCACCGCGAGCATCGGCAATCACCTCTTCCTGCTGGTGCTCGGCACGCTGCTGCCGGTGGTGCTGTTTGCCGCCGGGCTGGCCGTGGCGCAAGCCCGGCACGAACGCGCCACTTTCGAACGCGGCATGCACGACCGGGTCGTCGCGATCACCAGCGCCCTCGATGCCGAGCTGCGCGCCACCGTGGCGGTGCTGCAGACGCTGGCCGAGAGCCAGGCGCTCGCCGAGGACGACCTGCCGCGTTTCCATGGCTTGGCCCGGCGGGTCAAGGAGGTGCAACGCGACTGGGTGACGGTGATCCTGGCGGGCCCGGACGGGCTGCAGCGCGTCAATGCCTCGCGGCCCTACGGTTCGGCCCCGCTGAACGTCGAGGAAAAGGCCAGTTTCGAGGCCGTGCTGCGCACGCTGCGGCCGGCCGTCGGCAGTCTTTCGTCGGGACCGAGCGGTCTGCGGCAGGCCTTCCCCGTGCGCATCCCGGTGCTGCGTGAGGGTCGACCCGTCTACGTGCTCAGCGCGGTCGTCGATCCGGCGGCCATTGCGCGCATCCTGGGTGAACAGGGCATGCCCGATGACTGGGTGGGCTCGGTGGTGGACCTTCGGCTCCGACAGATCGCTCGCCTGCACCAGCGGAGTGTGCAGGTGGGGGTGACGGTCGCGCCTGCGTTTCACGCTGCACTCACCTCGGGCGCCACGGAAGGGGCCTACCGAGGTGCAACGCTCGAAGGCACGCCGTCGTACGTGACCTGGCGGCGCTCGGCGTTCAGCGGCTGGTCGGTGGGCATTGGCATTCCCGCCACGAGCGTGGAGGCCAGCGCATGGCGCGCCCTCATGCTCGGATTGCTGGGCGTGGGAATTTCACTGACGCTGGCGCTGCTGCTGGCGCGGCGGTTGGCCCGTCGCATCAGCGAACCGGTGGCGCTGCTCGCGAACCAGGCACGTGCATTGCGGCGCGGCGAGCACAGCTCGCCACTGCACACCACGCAACCCGAAGCGCCGAGCGTGCTACCCCCGCATGCGCCGGATCCGCTGGCCGATGCAACGCCGCCCGCGCCCGCCGCGCCTGCCCCGCCGAACCGGGTGATGCGCGAAGTACGCGAGCTGCGGGAGTTGCGCGAACTCCAGCAGGCGCTTGACGATGCGGCGCAGGCCATGCAGGCCCTCAGCCGGGCACGATCGCAGGCTGAAGCCGCCAACCGCGCAAAGGACGAATTTCTGGCCATGCTCGGTCACGAACTGCGCAACCCCTTGAGCGCCATCACCACCGCCGCGCAGGTGCTGCGCAGGCGACCCGAGGGCCCTCCGGCGATGATGGCGCAGGGCGTGTTGCAGCGGCAGACGGCGCACCTGACCAAGCTGGTCGACGACCTGCTCGACGCCAGCCGGGTCAGCCGCGGCAAGATTGCGCTCGAACGCCGACCGCTCGACTTCGCCGCGCTGGTGCAGCGGGTGGCCGTGCAGGTGGTTGGCGCCTCGCCCAGCCACCGGCTCGACCTGCGGCTCGACGCGGCCTGGGTCTCGGGCGACGACACACGGCTCGAGCAGATCGTGACCAACCTGCTGAGCAATGCAGTGCGCTACTCGCCCGAGGGCGGCGCGATCGCCGTGACGCTGGAGTGCGCAGACGACCGTGTACGCCTCACGGTGCGCGACGAAGGTGTCGGCATGGCCGCCGAGTTGCTGCCGCGCGTGTTCGACCTTTTCGTGCAGGGCGAGCGTGGCGCGGCACGGTCGCAGGGCGGGCTGGGCATCGGTCTCACGCTCGCGTACCGGCTGGCCGAGCTGCACGACGGCTGGCTCGAGGCCCACAGCGAGGGGGAAGGCCGGGGCAGCATCTTCACGCTGACGCTGCCGTCCGTCCTGCCACTGGCAGCCAGCGGCATGGCGGTGCAAGCGGACCGCAGCGTGGCTGCGCGACCGCTGGCGCTGTTGCTGGTCGAAGACAACGACGACGGCCGCCGCATGCTGCGGGAGGTGCTCGAGGGCGAGGGGCACCGGGTGACCGAGGCCGCCGACGGCCTGCAGGCGCTGGAGCAGGCCGCGGCGGCAAGCTTCGACGCCGCGTTGATCGACATCGGACTGCCCGGGCTGGATGGGCTGGAGGTGGCGCGGAGGCTGCGCCACATGGGCCCGCGCTGGGCCGGCACGCTGCTGATCGCGATCACCGGCTACGGTGCGCCGCAGGACCACGACCGCAGCCGCGCTGCCGGCTTCGATCTGCACCTGGTCAAGCCGGTCGACGCCACCGGTCTGCTGCAGCAGGTGCAAAGCCTGTTGCGCCAGCCACGCTAGGCGCGCGCGGTCACGCGCTCAGTGTGCGGCGACGGCCTCGTGGCGCGTCGGGCTGCGCCCGGGGCCGGCGTCGAGCTGCAGGGCGCCGGCGGCCTTGCCCTTGCCGGCGCGAGCCGGCGGGTTGCACAAGCCGCACACGTAGTGTTTGGCGATCTCGTGCGGATGCGTCACGAAGTGGCCGTGGCAACACGAGCAGCGCGTCATGGTCAGCATGCCGTTGTCGACGAACTTGACCAGACGCCAGGCGCGCGTGACGCTCAGCATCGGCTCGAGCCCCTGGGCCGAGGCCTGCTCGAGGTAGAGCTGGTAGGCCTTGATGACGACGTCGATCTCGTCGAGTGCGGCGGCCTTGTTCAGGTACTCGTGGATGTTGAGGAACAGGCTGGCATGGATGTTGGGCTGCCAGGTCATGAACCAGTCGGTCGAAAACGGCAGCTGGCCCTTGCTCGGGCTCTTGCCCGCCACCTCTTTGTACAAACGCAGCAGGCGCTCGTAGCTGAGGTCGGTTTCGCTCTCGAGCACCTGCAACCGGGCTCCCAGCTGAATCAGCGTCACCGCGCGCTCGATCTGTCGGGCTTCGGTCAGGATGCTCTTGTTGCGGGCCATCGTCGTTCTCCTCGGTGTCTCTTGTTCGGCTCTGGGACCGCGTTTCAGGCAGCTTCCTGGTGCCGGCCGGCCAGCAGGATGGCGGCGTGCAGGCGACCGATGCCCTCGTTGGCCGCGCTCTTGCCATGGCTCGTCAGCAGGTTCCACACCAGTTCGTCGTCCATGCGGAAGCGGCACAGCAGGGTGCTGCTTTGCGAGACCTTCATGGTCTGCGCCGGGGTCAGGTTGCCGATCAGCGTGGCCGTCTCTTCGCTGACGCCCAGGCGGTACAGGGCCTGCTCGCGGTCGGTGCGGATCAGGCTCTGCGCCAGCATCAGGTAGGAGAGGTTGGCTTCGCGGATCTCGGCGAGCATTTGTTCGGTGGTCATGCAGTTCTCCGGTGGGGTGGGGTTCAGCGTGGCGTTCACTGTAGCGGCGCACCCCTGGGCCGTTTGCGTGCGCCGCACCCATCCCTTGAGTCACGTTTCTTCTGCCTTGCTTGTCAGGCAACTTCCTACAGGGTTACACCGAGCGGCGATCCCCGCCTCGGCGCACCGAGGGTCAGTGCGAGCAGCCGGAACCCGACTTGCCGGCGACCGGGGCCGACATCGGCGCATCGCGCGAGACGCCGGCGGCCGCCAGACGTGCCTCGTACTCGCGCCACAGCTGGTCCTGATCGGCACCCAGGTGATGCAGGTAGTCCCACGAGTAGATGCCGCTGCTGTGGCCGTCGTCGAAAGTCGGCTGCACACCGTAGTGGCCCACAGTCTCCAGGCCCTGGATGACGACGCCGCGCTTGCCGGTCTGCAGCACCTCCTGCCCCGGCCCATGGCCCTGCACTTCGGCCGACGGCGAGTACACGCGCATCAGCTCGAACGGGATGCGGTAGACGACGCCATCGTCGAAGCCGATCTCGAGCAGCTTCGACTGCTGGTGCACCGTGAGTGCCGTGGGACGCGGTTTTTCAGCCATGCGGCAGTGTAGCGAGGCATCAAGCGCCGACAAGTTCACGCACATTGCGAACACCCGGCAGGCCCACGACAACAGAATCGCTGCATGACCGAGCTGTTGCAGTCTGTGTTGACTTCACTCGTGGCGGTCGCACCTTGTGCGCTGCTCTTGTGGCTCGCTTCCACGCTGGGCGCGATGGCGCGGCGCGAAGACGTGGCCTGGGATCGGCACATGCGTTTCATGGCGCTGGGATTGGCCGGGACGGCGGTGTGGTGGCCGCTGGAAATCGCTGCGGCGCGCCTGAACTTCGGCGAAGGCAGCGCCACCTTGGGCCCGTGGTTGTTGCTGGCCCTGGCGCTGGCCACCCCCACGCTGGCGGCCATCACCAGCCATGGCGACGACGCTTGGCACAGCGGCCGGCGCCTGGGCACCGGCGCCGCGACCCTGCTGCTGTCGGCGCTGGCGATCGCCACGGTGTCGAGTGCCGCGCCCAGCCAGGCCGTCGGCCTGCTGCGCAACGGCCTGGGCACGCTGGTGCTCACCGGTGGGTTGTTGGCCCTCACCGCGCCCTTGGGTGACGCACCCCGCATGCGCTGGCTGCGCGTCGGCGCCGCCGCCGGCACCGCCCTGGCCTTGGCGTTCGCGCCGATTCCGCTGCGCGAGGCCGGCGCGGCCTGGTGGCATCCGGCGCTGCTGCCGACGCTGGCCCTGGTGGCCTTCGGTGCGGCGCTGCTCGGGCTGGTGAAAATGCGCCAGCCGACCGCCCGCGTCAGCGCGCGCCTGTCGGCCCAGGCGCAGGAGCCGATCGAGGATGCACTCACCCGTTTGCCCACGCGCACCCATTTCGAGACCCAGCTGGCCGCGGCCGTGGTGCGCTGCGACGCCGGGCACACGCGGCTGGCGATGCTGTTCATCGACCTGGACGGTTTCAAGCCCGTCAACGACACTTTCGGCCACAGTGCAGGCGACCGCGTGCTGCAGGCTGTCGGCAAGCGCCTGAAAGCCTGTGCCCGCGGCAGCGATGTGGTGGCCCGGGTGGGCGGGGACGAGTTCCTGGTGTTGATCGACCAGGCCGGCACCCAGGACGAAGTCTCGGCGCGCGCGCGCCAGATCGTCGACAGCCTGTCGACGCCGATCGACATCGAAGACCGGCAGGCCTCGATCTCCTGCTCGATCGGCATCGCCTTCTATCCCGACAGCGGCCAGCATGCCAAGCTGATCTCGCGCGCTGACGCGGCGATGTACGCGGCCAAGCGCGCCGGCGGCGCCGGCTTCTGCTTCTTCGCGCCCTTGATGGAGGAAGACGCGCGCGAACGCTTCGACCTGCTGCGCGACCTGCGCCTGGCCCTCGAACGCAAGGAACTCGAACTCTTCTACCAGCCGAAGATCGACGCCACCACTGGCAAGGTCACGGCCGCCGAGGCCTTGTTGCGCTGGCAGCATCCGCTGCGCGGCATGGTGCCGCCGAGCCAGTTCATCCCGATCGCCGAGCGTTTCGGCCTGATCCGCAGCATCGGCCACTGGGTCATCGAAGACGCCTGCCGCCAGGCCCGCGTGTGGCT
>JAABTC010000047.1 GCA_011390055.1 Burkholderiales bacterium
CGGGCGGCAGCAGCCGGCGCCTGCGCCGACGCCGGCGCTGGCGCAGGCGAGGCCGTGCGCGGGGCCGCGGGCGCAACCGGTGCAGCAGGCGGGGCTGCCGCGGGCGCGGCAGCCCGCGGCGCCGGCGTCGGTGCCGCGGAGATGATCGGCGCCACCGGTGCGGGTGCGGGCGGGGCCACCGGTGCGGCTGCCCGGGCCGCCGGGGGGTCGAGCAGCAACGTGTATTCGCGCACCAGGCGGCCGCTCGACCAGGTGACCTCGAGGATCACATCGACGAAAGGCTCCTGCACCACGCGGTCGCTCAACACGCGCAGGTACGGGCGGCCGTCCGGGCGCCGGGCCAGGCTCACCTGGGTGCCGGTCAGGATGCTGCTGTAGTCGACACCCGCGGCCCGGTAGGCCTCGGCCGGCGCGACCCGCACGCGCAGCGAGGAGGCCTCCTCCGGCGTCATGCTGGTGACGTCGATTTCGGCGCGCAGGTTCTCGCCGAGCGCCGACTGCACCGCCATGCGGCCGAGGCCGAGGCCCCAACTCGGCGCACTTGCCAGCGTCAGCGTGGCGGCGGCCAGCGCCGTGAGAGCAAAGCCCGAGCGGGCACCGCGGGGGTTCGTGAGCAGGTGATTCAAGGCGCCTCCCAATGGCCGGCAACGGACGAAGAGCGTCCGCTGCCTATCCGACGCTGCCCGGGGGCTTCAAATCGCGCTCTCACGCGATCGCAATCCCCGATGCACGGGTCGGAAAACGACAACAGTAACAAGCATATAGGGTGCCAAGCTCATGCAAAGTGTCAGCTGGTCGGAAAGCGCTTCCGCAAGGCCGTCGGCGTGAACTTGTTGTCATGTGGCAACGCGACGCGCGGGCATCCGCTCCAGGCTCAGCTGCCCAGCAGGATGCGCAACATCCGCCGCAACGGCTCGGCCGCGCCCCAGAGCAGCTGATCGCCGATCGTGAATGCGCCGACGTATTCAGGCCCCATCGCCAGCTTGCGCAGGCGACCGACCGGGATCGTCATCGTGCCGGTCACGGCCACCGGCGTCAGCTCGGCCAGCGTGGCCTCGCGCGTGTTCGGCACCAGGCGGACCCAGTCGTTGTCCTGCGCGATCATCGCCTGCAGGTCGGGCAGCGGCACGTCGCGCTTCAACTTGAAGGTGAGCGACTGGCTGTGGCAGCGCATCGCGCCGACCCGCACACAGGTGGAATCGACCGGGATCGGTGTCGCGAGTCCGAGGATCTTGTGGGTCTCGGCCATGCCCTTCCATTCTTCCTTCGACGTCCCGTTGCCGAGGTCCTTGTCGATCCACGGGATCAGCGAGCCACCAAGCGGCACGCCGAAGTGCGCGGTCTGCTGCGCGTCCAGCCCACGCTGCGCCTGCAGGAAGCCCCGGTCGATGTCGAGGATGGCGCTGGCCGGATCGTCGAGCAGCGGCTTGACCGCAGCGTTCAGCGTGCCGTACTGCGTCAACAGCTCGCGCATGTGCTGGGCGCCGCCGCCCGAGGCGGCCTGGTAGGTCTGGGTGGTCATCCACTCCACCAGGCCCGCCTTGTACAAGGCACCCACGCCCATCAGCATGCAGCTCACGGTGCAGTTGCCGCCGATCCAGTTGCGGCCGCCCCGCGCAAGCGCCTGGGTGATGACCGGCAGGTTGACCGGGTCGAGCACGATCACCGCGTCGTCGGCCATGCGCAGCGTCGAAGCCGCATCGATCCAGTGACCGCCCCAGCCGGCCGAGCGAAGTTTGGGGAAGACTTCGGTGGTGTAGTCGCCGCCTTGCGTGCTGAGGAGGATGTCGCAACGCTTCAGTGCGTCGACGTCGTAGGCGTCGAAGAGCCGCGTCTCGTTCTGGGCCAGCGGTGCGAGCGACGCGGGCACCTCGGCGCCGGCGTTCGAAGTCGAGAAGAACATCGGCTCGATCAGCGCGAAGTCGCCCTCGGCCTGCATGCGTTCGAGCAGCACGGATCCCACCATGCCGCGCCAGCCGATCAATCCCACGAGTGCCATAGCGTGTTGCCTGTTCCATCGATCCGGACCCGCTTTGGAACCGGCTCGTTTCGCCGGGTCCGTGGGGCGAGACGATCCGGGCGCGACTAGCTCCGGGTGAGGCCGGTGACGCCTTTGCCGCCGAGCGCCGCCACCACGGCGTCGCCCATCTCACGCGTGCCGACCCGGCGCGTGCCTTCGCTCCAGATGTCGCCGGTGCGCAGGCCGGCCGAGAGCACGGCCTGCACCGCCGACTCGATGCGTTCGGCCTGGGCAGCTTGGTTGAGCGAGTAGCGAAGCATCATGGCGGCAGACAGGATTGTAGCCAGCGGGTTGGCCACGCCCTTGCCGGCGATGTCGGGTGCGCTGCCGTGGCTGGGCTCGTAAAGCCCCTTGTTGTGCTGGTCCAGCGAAGCCGAAGGCAGCATGCCGATCGAGCCGGTCAGCATGGCCGCTTCGTCAGACAGGATGTCGCCGAACATGTTGCCGGTGACGACCACGTCGAAGGCCTTCGGTGCCTTGACCAGCTGCATCGCCGCGTTGTCGACGTACATGTGCTCGAGCGTCACGTCGGGGTACTGCGCATGCACCTCGATCACCGTGTCTTTCCAGAACTGGAAGGTCTCGAGCACGTTGGACTTGTCGACGCTGGTCACCTTCTTGCTGCGCCGCCGCGCGGCCTGGAAGGCGACATGGGCGATGCGCTCGATTTCCGGGCGGCTGTAGCGCATCGTGTCGTAGGCTTCCTCGGCGCCGGGGAAGTTCCCGTCGGTGGCCACGCGGCGACCGCGGGGCTGGCCGAAGTAGATGTCGCCGGTGAGCTCGCGGATGATCAGAATGTCCAGGCCCGCCACCAGTTCGGGCTTGAGGCTGGAAGCATGCGTGAGCTGCTCGTAGCAGATGGCCGGGCGGAAGTTGGCGAAGAGACCGAGCTGCTTGCGCAGGCCGAGGATGGCCTGCTCGGGCCGCAGCTCACGCGGCAGCTTGTCATACTTCCAGTCGCCGACGGCACCGAACAGCACCGCATCGGCGGCCTTGGCCAGCGCCAGCGTGGCTTCGGGCAGCGGGTGCCCGTGCGCCTCGTAGGCCGCGCCACCGACCGGGGCGGATTCCAGCTCGAGCGGCAGCTCGAGCGCCTGCAGCACCCGCACCGCCTCGGCGATGATTTCGGTGCCGATGCCGTCACCGGGCAGGACTGCGATCTTCATGGCATGGGTCTCGGTGAGGCTCGGGTCAAAGGTGGCAAAAGCGTCAAAGGGGACGGTGCGCGAGCCAGGGCATGCGCGCCAGGCGCGCGGCTTCGAAGGCGCGGATCTTGTCGGCATGGCGCAAGGTCAGTCCGATGTCGTCCCAGCCGTTGAGCAGGCACTGCTTGCGGAACGCCTGCACCTCGAACGCCAGCTCCACGCCGTCGGGCTTGACGACCACCTGGCGCGGCAGATCGATCGTCAACGCATAACCCGGGAACGCGGCCACCTCGTCGAACAGGCGCGCCACGTCCTGCTCGGGCAGCACCAAGGGCAGCACGCCGTTCTTGAAGCAGTTGTTGAAGAAGATGTCGGCGAAGCTCGGCGCGATCAATGCGCGAAAGCCGTACTGCTCGAGCGCCCAAGGCGCGTGTTCGCGGCTCGAGCCGCAGCCGAAGTTCTTGCGCGCCAGCAGCACCGAGGCGCCCTGGAAGCGCGGCTGGTTCAGCACGAAGTCGGGGTTGGGTTTGCGCAGGGACGGGTCTTCGCCCGGCTCGCCGCGGTCGAGGTAGCGCCATTCGTCGAACAGGTTCGGGCCGAAGCCCGACCGCTTGATCGACTTCAGGAACTGCTTCGGAATGATGGCGTCGGTGTCGACGTTGGCACGGTCGATGGGTGCGACCAGGCCCTTGTGCACGGTGAAGGCTTGCATGGTGTTCGGTGAGCGGATTCAGGCGATGCGGCGCACGTCGACGAAGTGGCCCTCGATCGCGGCGGCCGCGGCCATCGCCGGGCTCACGAGGTGCGTGCGCCCGCCCGCGCCCTGCCGGCCTTCGAAATTGCGGTTGCTGGTCGAGGCGCAGCGTTCGCCAGGCTCGAGCCGGTCGGCGTTCATCGCCAGGCACATCGAGCAGCCGGGCTCGCGCCAGTCGAATCCGGCCGCCTTGAAGATCTCGTGCAGACCCTCGCGCTCGGCCTGGGCTTTCACCAGGCCGGAACCCGGCACCACCATCGCCAGCTTGACGCTCGAGGCGACGCGACGCCCGAGCCGCTTGACCACCGCCGCGGCTTCGCGCAAGTCTTCGATGCGGCTGTTGGTGCACGAGCCGATGAAGACCTTGTCGATGCGGATGTCGGCCACCGCCTTGTTCGGCTCCAGGCCCATGTAGGCCAGCGCGCGTTCGATGCCTTCACGCCGGCCGGCATCCTTTTCGCGCTCGGGGTCGGGCACGCGGCCTTCGATCGAGACCACCATCTCGGGGCTGGTGCCCCAGGTGACCTGCGGCGTCAGTTGCGAGGCGTCGATCTCGACCACGCGATCCCAGTGCGCATCGGCATCGGACTGCAGCGTGCGCCAATAGGCGACCGCATGCTGCAGTTCGACGCCGGTGGGTGTGAACGGCCGCCCCTGCACGTACTGGATCGTTTTCTCGTCGACGGCCACCAGGCCGGCGCGCGCGCCGGCCTCGATGGCCATGTTGCAGACCGTCATGCGGCCTTCCATGCTCAGCGCGCGGATCGCGCTGCCGCCGAACTCGATCGTGTAGCCGGTGCCGCCTGCGGTTCCGATCTTGCCGATGACGGCGAGCACGATGTCCTTGGCGGTGCAACCGCGCGGCAGCGTGCCTTCGACTTTGACCAGCAGGTTCTTGGCCTTCTTGGCGAGCAGGGTCTGCGTGGCCATCACGTGTTCGACCTCGCTGGTGCCGATGCCGTGGGCCAGAGCGCCGAAGGCGCCATGGGTCGAGGTGTGAGAGTCGCCGCACACCACCGTCATGCCAGGCAGCGTGGCACCCTGCTCCGGGCCGATCACGTGCACGATGCCCTGGCGCTTGTCGAGGAACGGGAAGTAGGCCGCTGCGCCGAAGGCCTTGATGTTGGCGTCGAGCGTGACGATCTGCTGCTTGCTCACCGGGTCGGCAATGCCGTCGTATCCGGCCTCCCAGTGATCGGTCGGCGTGTTGTGGTCGGCCGTGGCCACGATGGAACTGGTGCGCCAGACCTTGCGCCCGGCCAGCCGCAGGCCTTCGAAGGCCTGCGGGCTCGTCACCTCGTGCACCAGGTGACGGTCGATGTAGAGCACGGTCGTGCCGTCGTCCTCGGTGTGGACGGCGTGTTCGTCCCAGAGCTTGTCGTAGAGAGTTCTTGCGGTCATGGTCGTCGCTGGAGCACGACCATTGTCGCGTATCCGATGGGCCTCAGTCAGTCTGGTCCGCCCGGTGCGATCACGCCGTCCACATAGAGCCAGGCGCCGCCTTCGCGCACGAAGCGGCTCACCTCGTGCAGCTTGCCGGCGCGGCCGTCGACCTTGTAATGCGCAATGAACTCCACCACGGCGGCATCGCCGCTCGCTTCCTGGTGCAGCACGTCGAGACCCGTCCAGTTCATCGGTCCCAGTTCCAGGTCGCCCGGCGCGGTCGATGGATGCCAAGTCTCCATCAGGTACGCAAGCAGCGGCCGCAGCGGGTTGCCGCGTCCTTGGACCAGGGCATAGGCGCTGTACCGCGAGCGCATCAGTGCCTCGGGCGTCGGTGCGTATTCGCGGCGCATGAGCCCATCGTGCCAACGCCAGCAGCACTCCACATAGCGCACGGGCGTGGTTTCGCGCCCACGGCAAGGGCAGGTGATATCAGGACTGCGGGCCACGCGGGAATTGTGCGTGACGAACCCGGCTCAGCGTGGGCGGCGACTTCAGTCTGCACCCGGCTTCTCTTGCCAGCCGCCGCGCTGGTATACCCACACCGTTGATGTTTCTCGACGAACGCGTCATCAATTCCGTTCAAGCCACGGAACGTCGACGGCACAGCGCGCAGCAGGCGCGAAAAGCCACTGTGGCTTGGCGCAATGGTCTGAATGAAGGTTTTGTCTCGAAACTTTCCAAACCGTGCCAGCGGCTCAGGCGATGCCGGCGTGAAGATCAGGATCTCAGAAGTAACGCCTATGGAACATAGGGCCACCCACTGTGTCGCCTTCGGCCTGGTGAAGTGAGCGAAGGGTTAAACCGTTCCGAACAGCCAACCATGCAACAGCCTGCCTGGCGAGAACGCAAACGAACCTGCGATGAGTGGAGTTGAAGTTGCCCGCCGGTGGTTGTCCGCTCGACCGACGGGTTAGACCTTGCGCAGCTGTTACCTTGCACTTGAGTTCGCCCCGGATGCTTGCTCAACTGCAGCGTGGACGTACTCATGCAATGTGATTCGGCTAGCAGCGAACACGCCCTCATGCTCGACGAAGGGCTGTTCAAATGCTGACTCGCTGCCAAGTGCAACAAACGCTAAAGACGAAAGCACGGGTCTTCCGTCTTCGAGCGTGCCGATCCTTTGCTGCTCAAGAGTACAAGCCAAATCCCAGACGATGCGCTGCAATGCCGCTTCTCTATGCTGCGGCGTGACGGCGGGAAAGCACTCAAGAAGTGCTTTGGCGATGGAGCCTGCGACGCTGCTGAGGAACGACAGAGTGTGCTTCTCAAGAAGCGAGTAGTCCTCAAGCTGTGACGTTGGCAGTTGCATTGCTTGTCCTGCAAGGTCTAGACAAAATGGCTTCGTAAGCAAGGGCGGCCCGTCCCCTGCGACGCCGTAGGTTGCAGGCCCAGGGCCTGCCGAGCTACACCAATGCACCGGGCCGATGGTCGGCCGGGTCGTTGCCAACTTGCGAGGAGACGGGCCATGGGTAAATCTATCACCGCCAGCAGCTTGTATGTCGGGTTGGATGTGCACAAGGACAGCATCGACGTGGCCGTGGCCGAGGCTGGCCGAGGCGGCGAAGTGCGCCATGTGGGCAGCATCGGCGGGGACCTGGCCGCGCTGGACAAGACGCTGCGCAAGCTCATCAGCCGCGGCTCACCCCTGCACATCGTCTATGAGGCCGGCCCCTGCGGCTTCGTCATCTGGCGCCACCTGAGCGCACAGGGCCTGGCCTGCGAGGTAGTTGCCCCGTCGTCGATCCCCAAGCGCTCGGGCGACCGGGTGAAGACGGATCGACGCGATGCCATCCTGCTGGCGCGCCTGGCGCGTGCCGGCGAGCTGACGGCCGTGCGCGTACCCGACGTGGCCGACGAAGCCGTGCGCGACCTGGTGCGTGCGCGCGAGGACGCGGTGCGCGAGTGCCGCAACGCGCGCCACCGCTTGAAGGCCCTGCTGCTGCGCAACGGCATCACGTACGCCGGCAAGACGGCCTGGACCGCGGCCCATCTGCGCTGGCTGGCCACGCTGAAGATGGCGCATGCCACTCAGCAGATCGGGTTCCAGGAATACCTGCACGCCATCACCGAAGCCACCGCGCGCATCGGCCGGCTCGAGCAAGCCCTGCGCGACGCGCTGCCCGAGTGGACCCTGCGCCCGCTGGTGCAGGCGCTGCACGCGCTGCGCGGGGTGCAATTGGTTGCCGCGATGACGCTGGTGGCCGAGTTGCAGGACTTCGTGCGATTCGCCAACCCGCGCCAGTTGATGAGCTATGTGGGACTGGTGCCCGGCGAACACTCGTCGGGTCCCAAGCGGCGCCAAGGGTCCATCACCAAGGCCGGCAACAGTGCAGCCCGGCGCATGCTGGTGGAGGTGGCCTGGCACTACCAGCACAGCGCGCGCGTCACGCCGATCATCGCCACGCGACAAGCGCATCTGCCCAAGGCGGTGACCGACATCGCCTGGGCGGCGCAGCTGCGGCTGAACGCCAAGTTCAAGCGCCTGGTGGCGCGCCGGGTGATGAAGACCAAGGCGGTGGTGGCCGTGGCGCGTGAACTCGCCGGCTTCGTCTGGGCCATTGGGCGCGAGGTGCAGACTTCGGGCTGGACCGGTGTACCGGTCATCGATGCGCCGGCTCACTGAGCTGCAGCGCAAACTCGAATACGCTGGTCAAGGAAGAAGTCAGGAGGTGCACAGCCGACAACTCGCTTCGATGCCGGAGGGGGAACGCGGCGCAGCCGCGGCCACTGGGGAATCCTCGACAACGTTATTGAGCGATCGGTGTACGGCCAACGCGCACCGGGCGATCTCAGACCCTAGAGCGAAGGCAGCCCCGCGACGCAAATCTGTCTTGAGGTACCCAACCCTCGCATATCAGCATGAACAACCGTCGCACATCCTTCAAGGGTGGCAACCAAGTGCTCCGTCGCGTTCCCCGTCCGGCAACGGGTTTGGTCACCACTGCGGCCGCAGAGGAATTCGTGCGGCTACTTGACAGAGAGAAGCCATATCAACGATCGCGCTAAGCGGCCCGAAGCGACCGGGCGAAGGCCGCTCGCGAAGGGTCCGTCTTCAGCGCGCGGTTAGGCTGTCTACTCATGCCTTTTCGTCTATGACCGCGCAAGCAGAACGTGCGTGCGCATCGGGTACCTTAGCTCACCGTTTGCCAGGTGAGGTTCCAGCAACGCGCTCACATGCTTAAGGAACTCGTCGCGCCCATTCTCAGGTAGAAGAGCCACAGCGTGCCGAGTGGAGGGTGAACCCAACGTCATGCCGTCGATGAACGATTGTATGGACGTGAAGTGAGACACTCCATCCTCGGTGCGAAGTTCGATCGCAGAGAATCCTGCACGAGTAGCCGTCTCGCGGATATCCTCCGGGTTGGCAAACGAGCATGCTCGCTTCGCCGCTGAAGCGTCGACCCCTTGATGCTCCAGTGCTTGAACTACGGCGTAATGACCTTTGTTGTATTCAAGTGGTCCCCAAATGCTTGCCGCTAGCCGACCCGATGGCTTGAGCACGCGGCGAATCTCGGCGAGACCGGCCTGACGATCTGTAATGAACTGGAGGCCCTGGAGGCAAAGACAAAGATCAAACGTGGCATCGTCGAATGGCGTCTTGAGCGCGCTTGCGCAGTGCCACTCCATCGGAGTCCGGATGCCCTGTGCCATCTTTCGCGCCACCTCGACGACGCCCGGATCAATATCCAGACCCACCACTTTCCCAGCCGGGCCAACGCCACGCGCGGCAACTCTTGCCCCGACACCCGTGCCGCATGCCACGTCCAGCACGTGCTCGCCCAGTTTCGGGGCAACCAACCCCACCACAAGTTCTGCCCAGTGAGCGAACATCCCCGGGACCATGTGTTTCTCGTAAGCCTCTGCAGTCGTCGTGTCGATCAGCTGGTTTGCTTGTGACATGTTCGCTATACCTCCCTCTTTGCGACTTGCTTGGACCGCCTGCCTAACGAATAGCGTTTATCTGCCGCGCAACGAAGCTTGTAGAAACCAAGAGCACCTCCTGCGGCAGATAAACCTTGTTGGACTGAACTTTGCCAAGGGCAATGGCGATAGGGGATTAGTTGCCCGAGCTATCACTTTTGACCAGATTATGGCGCGGCTG
>JAABTC010000048.1 GCA_011390055.1 Burkholderiales bacterium
CGGCGGCGCGTCGACCAGCGCGGCGTAGAAGGCGAGCTGCGTGTCCTCGAGCGGGTCGGCGACCTTGTTCTTCAAGGACTGGACGCTGCCGGTCTTGTAGTCGACCAGTTGCCGCGTGCCGGTGGGCATGTGCACGTCGACCCGGTCGATGCGGCCTTCGAGCGCCACGCCGGCCAGGGCCGGGCCGGTGCGGCTCAGGGCCAGCTCCCCGCTCTGGTAGCGCCAACCCTCCGCGTCGCGTCGGTGCAGCCAGGCCAGGTAGTGCCCGGCGAAGTGGTCGAAGGCAGCACGGAACGGCAGCAGTTCGGCCGCATCGAGCCCGGACGCCGCCTCCTGCTCCGCCGCCGCTGCATGCAAGGCCGCCCGATCGGCCTCGAGCGCGACGCGGTCCCCGCGCGCGTCGTGAAAACGCTGCAGCACGCCGTGCAGCCAGGTGCCGAAATCGCGCTTTTCGACCGCGGCATCGAGTTCGGGCGACTCGCGCAGCCCCAGCACGCTGCGCGCGAAAAACCGGTAGGGGCAGTCGCGCAAGCCTTCGACCGCGCTGGCACTCAACCGTGCGGGCAGCGCAAGCCCCGCGCTCGGTGCGGGACGGCCCTGCGGCACCGACGCCACCGTCGTGGTCGGCAGCGGCGCCGGGACCTCGCCCGGGGCTGCCTGCCCGCACCGCTGGCGCGCCTGCCAGGCCTGTTCGAGCAGCCCGCTTGCGACCAGGGCCTCGGCTTCGTTGGCGCGTCGCCGCAACAAGACTGCGTGGGGCACGCGCAGCAGCTGGGCGAAATCCTGCTGTTCGCGCAGCCGCTGCTGTTCGCGGTACGGCAAACCGAAGCGCTGCAACAGCGCCTGCGGCAGCAGGTCTGCAGGTGCCTGCGCAGCACCCAGCCGCTGGGCGTCGCAACCGGTCATCACCACCGCCCCAAACGGCCGCAAAGCTGCGCGCGCCAGGTTGGTGAGCACGACCTCGACGGGGCCTGTGGGCGGCAGCGCGCTGACCGAACGCAGCAGCGTGGCTTCGACCCAGCCGATGAAGCCCGCCAGGTCGAGGTGGGTCTGGGCCGCAGCAGCGCGCCAGCCCGGACTGGTTGCTGCGCCATCCAGGCGCAGGACAGCCCATGCGGCCTGACCCTGAGGATCGTCCGCGAACGCCGCCAGCACGGTGCGCAGCGGCGATGCCCCGGACCGACAGGCCTCAAGCCAACCTGCCAAGGTGGGCGCCGCCTGGCCCGCCCAATCCTGCAGCGGTGCATGCCGTGCTGCCAGCCAGGCCTGCAGGGCCGCGTCGGGTGCGCTGCCCCGGCGCCAGGCGGCCTCCAGGCGACGCAGCTCGGGCGTGCCGGCATGCTCGAACTTCAGCCAGTCGAGGACATCGTCGCGCCGCGCATCCGCCCGGGCGGCACGCAACGCCGCGATCAACCTGGCCGCAGGCGGCGTGGCGGCCAGGCTGACGCCGACCTCGTCGCGCACCCGCACGCCAGCGCGGCGCAGCAGGGCGCGCAGGCGCCCACGGCTGGCAGGGTCGTCGACCACCAGGCCGACCGGCACCCTGCCCGCCTCGACCGCCTGCACCACCGCGAACGCTGCCGCCTGGGCTTCCCCTTCGAGCTGGTCCGCGACCCAGCGCAGCGGCGCGGGCAAGGCAGCCGCTGCGTCGAAGGGGCCTTCGGCGGGTGGCGCCGCATCGAGCCACAGCACCGGTTCGCCGCGTTCCGCCGCGGCTTGCACGAGGCGCTGCGGCAAGCCATCGTCGGCGCCCCCGGCCCGCAACAGCATCCATGCCGACGGGCGTTGTTGCCAGAGCACATCGAGACCCGTGGCATCGGCGCTGGCAGCCCACTCGAGCGCGATCCGGCCGAGCCAGCGCTCGGCCAGGCCCGGACCCGCGCTGGGCACGCTGAGCAGCGCTTCACGCCAGGCTGCCCACCAGGCGTCGCGCTCGCTCGGTGGCCGTTGCATCGCGCCGCGCAACAGTGCCTGTGCGGACTCGACGAGCGCGCGCACGGCCGCGTCGAAGCCGGCGGCGTCGCGCGCGGCCCAGGCCCCGCCGGCAGCCTGGCCGCGCAACAGGATCGCAGCATTCGCGGCGTCGGTGACGTCGTCCAGCGTGAGCTGCAACGGGGCGGCGGGCCGTGGAGGTGCGAGGTTGTGGGCCCAGGTGTGGACGGTTTCCACGCGTGGTTGCCAGCCGCCTTGCTGCGCCAACGTCGCCCGCAGCACGTCGATCAGGCCGCCGTGCGGCACCAGCAGGATCGCATCGCGCCGACTGGCGCCACGACGGACCAGCCAGGCCAGACAGCGCCGGCACGCCGAGGCCCACAACCCGGCGTCGATGGCGCCTTCGGCCAGGTTCAGGCGCTCGGGCGGATGGGG
Organism: Burkholderiales bacterium; assembly: GCA_011390055.1. Classification (GTDB taxonomy): domain Bacteria; phylum Pseudomonadota; class Gammaproteobacteria; order Burkholderiales; family Burkholderiaceae_C; genus CADEEN01. The sequence continues at coordinate 2,368 of JAABTC010000048.1, forward strand.
CGCGGACGGGGTGGACGGTTCGGGCAAGGGCACTCGGCTGCGCGGCCTCGTCGGGCGGGGCCTTGTGTCAGAATCATTGTGCCCTCTGCTGTCGACGCAGGGGGCGCCGAGGACATCCCGAGGACACCCCATGAGCAGCGAATTGATCAAGCACGTTTCCGACGCATCGTTCGAAAGCGACGTCCTGCAGTCCGAGACCCCCGTGTTGGTCGACTACTGGGCCGAGTGGTGCGGGCCTTGCAAGATGATTGCGCCGATTCTCGACGAGGTTTCCAAGGCCTACGACGGCCGCCTGCAGGTGGCCAAGATGAATGTCGACGAGAACCGCGATGTGCCGGCGAAGTTCGGCATTCGCGGCATCCCGACGCTGATGTTGTTCAAGGGCGGCCAGCTTGCCGCGACCAAGGTGGGCGCGCTGTCGAAGGCCCAGTTGACGTCCTTCATCGACGGTCATCTATAATCTCGATCAACGCGGGTGCAGCGACTGCTGCGCCAGCCCGAGATTGCCACCGCGCCCTGTGCGTCTGCCGTCAGCTCCGATCGGGCGGCACCAGGCCAGCGGCTCCGGCCTCCCTACCCTGTCCTGACCGGCCCCGGCGCGTCGTCGCGCGGGGCACGCACGTACAGGGTTTCGACCCAGTTTCACGACCCTGGCCCTTGCCATGCATCTGTCCGAACTGAAAGCCCAACACGTCTCCGAGCTGCTCAAGATGGGCGAGGAGCTCGAGATCGAGAACGTTGCCCGCCTGCGCAAGCAGGAGCTGATGTTCGCGATCATGAAAAAGCGCGCCAAGGCTGGCGAGCAGGTCTTCGGTGACGGCGTACTCGAAGTGCTGCCCGACGGCTTCGGCTTCCTGCGCTCGATCGAAGCCAGCTACATGGCCTCGACGGACGACATCTACCTGAGCCCGAGCCAGGTGCGCCGCTTCAACCTGCACACCGGCGACATGGTCGAAGGCGAAGTGCGGGTGCCCAAGGACGGCGAGCGTTACTTTGCGCTGGTCAAGGTCGACCGGGTCAACGGCCTGCTGCCCGAGGAGAGCAAGCACAAGGTCATGTTCGAGAACTTGACGCCGCTGTTCCCGAAGGAGCAGTTCAAGCTCGAGCGCGAGATCAAGACCGAAGAGAACATCACCAGCCGCATCATCGACCTGGTCGCCCCGATCGGCAAAGGCCAACGCGCCCTGCTGGTGGCGCAGCCGAAGACCGGCAAGACGGTCATGATGCAGCAGCTCGCCCACGCGATGGTCGCCAACCATCCCGAGGTGCACCTGATCGTGCTGTTGGTCGACGAACGGCCTGAGGAAGTGACCGAGATGCTGCGCACCGTGCGCGGCGAGGTCATCAGCTCGACCTTCGACGAACCCGCGGCGCGCCACGTGCAGGTGGCCGAGATGGTGATCGAGCGCGCCAAGCGCCTGGTCGAGCTGAAGAAGGATGTCGTGATCCTGCTCGACTCGATCACCCGTCTGGCGCGCGCCTACAACAACGTGCTGCCGAGCTCCGGCAAGGTGCTGACCGGCGGCGTCGATGCCAACGCGCTCCAGCGTCCAAAACGCTTCTTCGGCGCGGCACGCAACGTCGAAGAAGGCGGCTCGCTGACGATCATCGGCACCGCCCTGATCGACACCGGCTCGAAGATGGACGAGGTCATCTACGAGGAATTCAAGGGCACCGGCAACTGCGAGATCCACCTCGACCGCCGCATGGCCGAGAAGCGCGTCTACCCGTCGATCCTGATCAACAAGAGCGGCACGCGGCGCGAGGAGCTGCTGCTCAAGCCCGAAATCCTGCAAAAGACCTGGATCCTGCGCAAGCTGCTCTACCCGATGGACGAGATCGAGGCGATGGAATTCATCCTCGACAAGATGAAGGCCAGCAAGAACAACCTCGACTTCTTCGACATGATGCGTCGCGGGGGCTGAGTTCCTTCGACACCTATAATTGGCGGTTTTCCGCACGGGCAAGTGCAGCGCCTACAGGTGCTGTGGCTGTCCAAACACCAGCGAAAGGTTTCCCATGAAAGAAGGCATCCACCCGGGCTATCGCGACGTCTGCTTCGTCGATCTGTCCAACGGCTTCAAGTTCGTCACCCGCTCCTGCGCGCAGAGCAAGGAGATGATCAAGATGGACGACGGGCGTGAGCTGCCGCTGTTCAAGGTCGAGACCACCAGCGAGTCGCATCCGTTCTACACCGGCACGCAGAAGAGCATCGACAACCTCGGCGGCCGGGTCGAGAAGTTCCGCAACAAGTTCGCCAAGCTCACCGCCAAGAAGTGAGCGCTTCAGGCGTTGCGACCAGGGCAGCTTCGGCTGCCTTTTTCATGGGCGTCCCTTCGCGCCACGGCGCGGCATGATGCGCCGGTGAACGTACGCCCGTCTCCGGCCCTGGTTTCGCAGCGCGCAGTGCGGCGGTTGCCGCGGGCGGCATTGCTGCTGTTGTGTGCCGCCTACATCCTGCCCGGGATGTTCGGCCGCGACCCCTGGCGACATGCCGACCAGACCGCGTTCGGCTACATGCTGGCCATCGCCGAGGGGCGCACGGCATGGCTTGCGCCGACCATCGGCGGGCTGGCGCCGGAGAACGCCATCCTGCCGCACTGGCTGGGAGCCGCCAGCATCGCTTGGCTGGCCCCGTGGCTCGGCGCCCCGCTGGCCGCGCGCCTGCCGTTCGCGCTGCTGCTCGCGGGCGTGCTGGCATTGACCTGGTACACCACGTTCCAGCTTGCGCGCACCGAGGCGGCACAGCCGGTGGCGTTCGCGTTCGGCGGCGAGGCCGAACCGGTCGACTACGCCCGCGCGATGGCCGACGGCGCGCTGCTGGCCCTGATCGCGACGCTCGGTCTGCTGCAACTGGGCCACGAGACGACACCGGAGTTGGTGCAGCTGTTTGCCGCGGCCCTCGCACTCTGGGCCTGTGCGGCGGCCCCCTTCCGCGGCATGCGGGCGGTCGCTGCGGCAATGGTCGGCCTGCCGCTGCTTGCGCTGAGCGGCGCGCCGTCCATGGCGTTGTTTTTCGGCGTGGCCGCCGCGGTGATCAGCGCGCGGTCGCTGTACCCGGAGGCTCGGCGCTTCGCGGCCTGGCTGCTTGCCGCGACGGCGCTGGCCGCAGCGCTGGCCTGGCTGGCGGGCACCTGGGGCTGGCGCGTCACGGTCGACGGCAGTGCGGCGCAGGCCGTGCGCTTGCTGCGGCTCGTGGCCTGGTTCCTCTGGCCGGTCTCGCTGCTCGCGGTCTGGACGCTGTGGCGTTGGCGCCGGCAGCTGAACAAGCGCCACATCGCGCTGCCCTTGGCACTGGCCGCCGTGGCCCTGGCTGCGAGTGTCGCCGGCGGCGCCTTCGACCGGGCGCTGATGCTCGGCCTGCCCGCATTCGCCGTGCTGGCCGCTTTCGCGTTGCCGACCCTGCAACGTGCCACCAGCGCGGCGGTCGACTGGTTCTCGGTCTTCTTCTTCAGCCTCGCCGCGTTGGCAATCTGGGTCATCTACATCGCCATGCTCACCGGTCTGCCCGCCCGGCCCGCCGCCAACGTGGCCAAGCTGGCACCGGGTTTTCAGCTCGAGTACTCGCCTTGGGCCCTGGTGGTGGCTGGGGCCGCCAGCGTGGCCTGGTTGATGCTGGTGCGCTGGCGCACCGGGCGGCACCGCGAGGCGCTGTGGAAGAGCTTGGTGCTGCCGGCCGGTGGCGTGGCACTGGCCTGGCTGTTGCTGATGACCTTGTGGCTGCCGCTGCTCGACTATGCGCGCAGCAACCGGCCCTGGGTCGAGCGGCTCGCTCCCCATGTTCCGGCGGGCGCCTGCGTGTGGGCTCCGGGCTATGCCCGTTCTTCGGTGGCCGCGCTCGAGCAGTACGGTCGCTGGCGGGTGGTCGCCGGCACCACCCTCGCGCCCGATTGCCCCGTGCTGCTGCGCCAGGTGCGCCGCGGCCAGACCGAGCACGCCGCCCCGCCCGGCTGGCGGATCGTGACGACGGTCAGCCGGCCCACCGACCGCGACGAGGCGACCGAGGTGCTAGGCCGCGCGTTCTGACACCGCGGCGCTCGGCACGCCAGCGGCCTCTTGCTCGGTGGACGCGACGGGGTCGCTGCCCTCCACCAGCGCCGCACGCACGCGCGCCGCCGGCAGGACCAGCCGGAAACAGGAGCCCTTGCCAGGCTCGCTCTGGATCTCGAGCGTGCCGCCCAGGCGTTGCGCCACGTGCTTGACGATGGCCAGGCCCAGGCCCGTGCCGCCGGTGTCGCGCGAGCGACTGCCGTCGACGCGGTAGAAACGTTCGGTCAAGCGCGGCAGGTGCTCGCGCGCGATGCCGATGCCCTGGTCGCGCACCTCGAACTCGCCGCAACCGTCGGATTCGCGTACGCGCCACTCGATGTCGATGCGCCCGCCTGCCGGCGTGTAGCGGATCGCATTGCTGACCAAGTTGGCCATTGCGCTGTGCAGTTCGGTCTCGACCGCGGCGACTTGGCAGCCGGCCTGGACGCGGCATTCGACCGGGTGCCGGCCGGCCGACAACACGCTGCCGTCGGCGCGCACGCGCGCCAGCAGCGGATCGAGCGCCAGCCAGCGATCGGCCGGAGGGCGCGGGCTGCCTTCGAGCTGCGCCAGCGTCAACAGGTCATCGACCAGCGACTGGATGCGATCGGTCTGCTGGCGCATCAGCTCGAGCACGCGCGGCTGCTCGGCGGTGGTCAGCGGCACGGTGGCCAGCGTTTCCACGAATCCGGCCAGCACCGTCAGCGGGGTGCGGATTTCATGTGAGACGTTGGCCACGAAGTCGCGCCGCATCGCATCGGTGCGTTCGCTGGCCGTGATGTCCTGCGAAAGCACCAGCTTCATGCCGCCGCCGTAAGGGCGAACCAGCACCGACAGGTTGGCCTGCCCGCGCGGGCTTGGGAAGACGACCGGCTCTGCGAAGTCGCCTTGCTGCATGTGGTTGACGAAGGCCGGAGCACGGACCAGGTTCGTCACGCGCTGCAGCCGATCGCGCTCGGGATCGATGCCGAAATGATCGGCGGCCTGCGAATTGCACCAGGCGATCCGCTCGTGCGCATCGAGCATCATGACGCCGTTCGGCGAGGCCTCGATGGCAGACAGGAACTCAGCCAGCCGCTCCCGCTCGGCCTGGGCCCGCCGCTGCCCGCCACGCAGCACGCGCTCGAAGCGGTACCCCATCTCGCCCCAAAGCCCGGTGCCGCGCGGCGCAGGGAGGTCGCTGGGCTCCCGCAGCCAGGCCATCAGCCGATGCGCGCGCCTCGCATCCACTGCAGCCGCGGTGACTGCCGCCGCGATGGCCCCACCGACTGCTCCAGCCACCGGCCAACCCCCCACGCTGCCCACAATCCAGCCGACCAGACTGCCCAGAGCGATCAGCACCACCGCCGTCAAGACGCGCGGCAGTACGAGGTTCATAGCGCCAGCGCGCTGCCCTGCGAAAGGCGGTAGCCGGCGCCGCGCACCGTTTCCACGAGGTGCGCGCACTGCACCGGCGTCAGTGCTTCGCGCAGGCGTTTCACGTGCACGTCGACCGTGCGCTCCTCGATGAAGACATGGTCACCCCAGACGCGGTCGAGCAACTGGGCCCGGCTGTGCACACGCTCCGGATGCGTCAGCAGGAAGTGCAGCAGCCGGAACTCGGTCGGCCCGATCTTCACTTCACGCAGAGTGCCGTCCACCTCGCGCGTGACGCGCCGCGTGGCCGGGTCCAGACGAAGTCCACCCACCTCTACCGCTTCGTCGAGCGCTTGCGGCGCACGCCGACGCAACACCGCGCGGATCCGCGCGAGCAGTTCTCGGGGCGAGAACGGCTTGGTCAGATAGTCGTCGGCGCCACCATCCAGTCCGGCGAGCTTGTCGCCCTCTTCGGCCCGGGCCGTCAGCATGATGATCGGCAGCGGCTTGGTGCGCGCCTCGGCACGCCAGGCCTTGGCCAGCGCCATGCCCGACTGGCCCGGCAGCATCCAGTCGAGCAGCACCAGATCGGGCAGCACCCGATCGACGCTGGTACGCGCGGCCTCCGCATCGGCCACGACGCTGACTTCGAAGCCCGCATGGCGCAGGTTGATCGCGATCAGCTCTGCGATCGCGCTCTCGTCTTCGACCACCAGCACGCGGCTCATCTCATTGCATCCGCAACGGCATCCAGCGCCGTGTGCCGCACATCCGTCCCCTTGACGACGTAGATGATGACCTCGGCGAGGTTCTTTGCGTGGTCACCCACCCGCTCGATCGCCTTGGCGACGAAGACCAGGTCGATGCTGGCGGAGATGGTGCGCGGGTCCTCCATCATGTAGGTGATCAGCTTGCGCATCAACCCATCGAACTCCCGGTCGATCTGGTCGTCGGCACGCAGCACCTCCAGCGCCTGCGCGGTGTCAAGCCGGGCAAAAGCGTCGAGCGCCTTGCGCAGTTGCGCGATCGCCAGATCGGACTCGAATGACAGGTCGGCCACCGGCAATCGCATGCGGCTGGAGACGCCGGTGTTGATCAGGCGCTGCACGGTGCGCGCGATGCGCGCGGCCTCGTCGCCGACCCGCTCGAGGTTGGCGATGGCCTTGCTGATGGCGATCAGCAGGCGCAGGTCACGCGCCGTGGGTTGACGGCGCGCGATGATGGCCGACAGGTCGCGATCGATCTCCATCTCCATCGTGTTCACGCGTTCCTCGGCCTGCAGCACCTGGGTGGCTGTTTCGCCGCTGAACTGGGTCAGCGCATAGACCGCCTGCGCGACTTGGGATTCGACCAGACCGCCCATCTCCAGCACGCGGTTGGAGATGCCGGA
>JAABTC010000049.1 GCA_011390055.1 Burkholderiales bacterium
TGGTGCACGACGCGGCCCGGTGCCTCGTCACCGGCGTTGCGATCGAGCGGCTGATCGAAGCCTGCCGGGGCGATGCGGTCGGCGGTTTGCTGGCCTTGCCGCTGGCCGACACCTTGAAGCAGGCCGGCGCCCATGCCCGCGAGCGGGTCGAGGCGACGATCGACCGGCGCGGCAAGTGGGCCGCACAGACCCCGCAGATGTTCCGTCTCGGACTGCTGCGCGAGGCGCTGCGCCGGGCCGGCAGCGACGTCACCGACGAGTCGAGTGCCGTCGAAGCACTGGGGCATGCGCCGCGGCTCGTGCCCGGCGAACCCGACAATTTCAAGCTCACCTGGCCAACCGATTTCATGCTGGCGCAGCGCCTGTTGCAGGATGACCCGATGCCGATGCCGAACCCTCCGATGCTGCGCCTGGGCGAAGGCTGGGACACGCATGCCCTGGTGACCGGGCGGCCGCTCGTCCTCGGTGGCGTGACCATCCCGCACAGCCATGGCCTGGCGGGCCACTCCGACGCCGACGCCTTGGCGCATGCGATCACCGATGCGCTGCTCGGCGCCGCAGCGCTGGGCGACATCGGCCGTCATTTCCCCGACACCGACGCCGCGTTCGCGGGCGTCGACTCGCTGGTACTGCTCGGCGAAGCCGCGCGGCGCGTGCGAGCGGCGGGCTTCGAGATCGTCAATGTCGACAGCACCATCGTCGCGCAGGCACCGAAGATGGCGCCTCACATCGATGCCATGCGCGAGCGGCTTGCTGCCGCGCTTGTCATCGAAGTGGAGCAGGTCAACGTGAAGGCCAAGACCGCCGAGAAGATGGGCCCGGTGGGTGAGGGCCGCGCGATCGAAGCGCGAGCGGTATGTCTGCTCTCGAAGCATTCGGAAAATTAGTCGCTCGGCATGCAAGGAGATCCGTTCGGGCTGAGGTATCGAAGCCCCGCGATGCCCTTCGATACCTCAGGGCGAACGGCGAGTCTCAGCGAAGCACCCGCCACCCAGCCTCGGCCTTGCATGCGCGATCGGTCCCGACCACCACGGGCCCCGTGCGCTCAAGGCGCGCGCTTGAGCCGGATGTGCGCGACGAGCCCCCCATCGGGCGCATTGTCGATCTCGAACTGCCCGCTCATGCGCTGCATCGCCTTCTCCACGATCGCCAGGCCCAGGCCTGCGCCGGTGGCGGCGGTGCGTGCGGCGTCGCCGCGGTAGAACGGGGTCGTCAGCGAGGCAAGTTTCTCGGGCGCCACGCCGGGGCCCTGGTCGCGCACGCTGACGATCACCCACGGCCCGGAGCGCACGTAGGTGATCGTCACCATCGCGATGCCGGTGTCGGTGCTGCGCCCGTAGCGGCGCGAGTTCTCGAACAGGTTGCCGAAGACGCGGCCGAGCTCGGTCTCGTCGGCCATCACGCGCAGGTCGATCGCCAGGCGCGACGTGATGCGGATCTCGCGCGGGTCGCGGAAGGTCGCGGCTTCCTTGTCGACCAGCGGCGACAGGTGCACCGGCACCAGCTTGGCATCGCCCGGGCGGGCGTAGTCCATGAACTTGTCGATGATCGCGTCGAGCTGGTCGATGTCGAGCGCCATGTTCTGGCGCGCCTCCTCGTCGCTGACGCTCATCTCGGCTTCCAGGCGCAGGCGGGCCAGCGGGGTGCGCAGGTCGTGGCTGATGCCGGCCAGCATCACCGCGCGGTCTTCCTCGACCTTGGCCAGCTCGCGCGCCATGCGGTTGAAACCGATGTTGACCTCGCGGATCTCGCTGGTGAGCGTGTTCTCGTCGAGCACCGAATCGAACTCGCCCTCGCGGATGCGGCTGGCGGCGAAGCTCAGCTCGCGCAGCGGCTGGTTGATCAAGCGCGCGATGGCCACCGATCCGACCAGCGTGGCCAGCAGCGCGATGCCGACCCAGACGAACCAGGTGCCCGGCGTCAGTGGCACCACGCGGGTGGCGTCGGCCTGCAGCCAGTACGGATCGCGCTCGATGCTGAAGCCGACCCACAGGCCCGGCTGGCCGTTCACTTTGCTGGCCACCAGCGTGTCGGGCTCCAGGCGTGAACGCAGCTCGGCGCCGACGCGACGGGTGAAACGATCCACCTCGAACGGCTCCCAGCGGTCGCCGGGCTCGCGCGGCAGCACCCGCATCGATTCCTTGTCGGTCATGGTCTTGACGACCGCGACGCGGTTGATGCTGTCGGAGTAGCGCAGCGCGGCGCGCGACAGATTCACGAGGCTGGCGATCTGCTGCGCCGCCTGCACCGCGCGCGGTTCGAGCTCGAGGGCACGCAGCGTTTGCACCCAGGCGAAGATGCCACCCGCCAGCAGCAAAGCCAGCAGGAAAAAGGTGCGCGAGAAGAGACTCAGGCCGACGGACTGGCGGGGCATGGGGCGGAATGATGCCTCAGGCCACTGCGGTCAAGGGCAGGTCAATGCGTGCGCAGTTCGTGCTCAATTGGTGCCATCGGGGACAAACACGTAGCCGACGCCCCACACGGTCTGGATGTAGCGCGGCTGCGCCGGGTCGGGCTCGATCATCTTGCGCAGGCGCGAGATCTGAACATCCAGGCTGCGGTCGAACGGTTCAAACTCGCGACCGCGCGCCAGTTGCGCGAGCTTGTCGCGCGACAGCGGCTGGCGCGGATGGCGCACCAGGGCCTTCAACATCGAGAACTCGCCGGTGGTCAGCGCCATCTGCTCGCCGTCCTTGGTCAGGCGTCTGAGCGAGAGGTCGAACTCGAACGGGCCGAAGGTCACCGATTGCTGGTCCTTGGCCGGCGCCCCGGGCGCTTCCATCGCCGGGCGGCGACGCAGCACGGCATGGATGCGGGCCAGCAGCTCGCGCGGGTTGAAGGGCTTGGGCAGGTAATCGTCGGCGCCGACCTCGAGGCCGACGATGCGGTCGACATCTTCGACCTTGGCCGTCAGCATGATGATCGGCGTCACGTCGTTGGCCGCGCGCAGGCGCCGGCAGATCGACAGGCCGTCTTCGCCGGGCAGCATCAGGTCGAGCACGATCAGGTCGATCGTCTCGCGCGTCAGCAACCGGTTCAGCGCCTTGGCGTCTTCGGCGAGCAGCACCTCGAAGCCCTCCTGCGTCAGGTAGCGACGCAGCAGGTCGCGAATGCGGGCGTCGTCGTCGACCACGACGACGCGGTCGGGACGGGCATTGGCGGGTGCGTTCATCGACAGCTCCAGATATGTAACAGCGGCATGGTACGGGCGATTTGATGCGGGTAAACGCGAGCATTGACGCTCTGTAACAAGTTTTCGACCGGATCCGGCCGCCCATGCTGCGGTCAACGGTGATCCTTCACGCTGCGCTGAGCAAGGCGCAGACCGCCCCATCCACCCCCAACCCGAGGAAACCCATGGCCTTTCGAACCTTCCGACCCGCGCCCTGGCTGGCCGGCGTGGCAGCGTTGCTCGCGCTCGGCGCATGCGTGCCGGCGCAAGCGCAGGTGGCGTTCCCGCCGCAGCCCAGCGGCGTGATCAGCCTGACCACCAGCGCCACCCAGGAAGTGACCAAGGACGTGCTCGGCGTGACCTTCAGCACCACCCGGGAAGGGGCCGACGCTCAGACCGTGCAGGCTGCGCTGCGCCAGGCCCTCGACACCGCGCTGAACGAGGCACGCAAGATCGCACGGCCGGGCGCGGTGGAGGTGCAGACCGGCAATTTCGCGCTGTACCCGCGCTACACCGTCCCGGTCAAAGGTGGCGCTGCCGCGATCAGCGGCTGGCAGGGCAGCGCAGAGTTGCAGGTCCAGGGCAAGGACGTGGCCGCCATCGCCCAACTCAGCGGACGGATCACGACCCTGAGCCTGGCGCGCGTCGGCTATTCACTGTCGCGCGAGGCGCGCGAGAAGGTCGAGGGCGACGTCTCTGCGCGCGCCATCGCTGCCTGGCGCAGCAAGGCTGGTGCGATGAGCCAGCAGTTCGGCTATGCCGGCTACAGCGTGCGAGAAGTCAGCGTGACCACCAACGACGCACAGCAGCCGATGCCGATGATGATGAAGGCCACGCGCGAAAGCGCCGCTGCCGATTCGGCCTTGCCGACGGAAGCCGGCAAGGAAGACGTGACGGCCACCGTCTCGGGCTCGGCCCAGATGACCCGCTGAGCGCCCGCGGCGCTCACCGGGTCACTGCGCCAGCCACCCGCCGTCGACGTTGATGGCCGCGCCGCGGATGTTGTCTGCGGCGGCCGAGCACAGGAACAGTGCCAGCTCACCCAGTTGCTCGGGCGTCGTGAACTGCATCGAGGGTTGCTTGTCGGCGAGCAGCCGGCGCTTGGCCTCTTCCAGGTCGGTCTGGTCCTTGGCGGCGCGGGCCTCGACCTGCTTCTGTACGAGCGGCGTCAGCACCCAGCCGGGGCAGATGGCGTTGGCGGTGATGCCGGTGGCGGCGGTCTCCAGTGCCAGGGTCTTCGTGAAACCGACCAGGCCGTGCTTGGAAGCCACGTAGGCGCTCTTTTCGGCCGAGGCCACCAGCCCGTGCGCCGAGGCGATGTTGAGGATGCGGCCCCAGTTGCGCGCGCGCATGCCTGGCAGGGCCAGCCGGGCGGTGTGGAAGGCCGAGCTGAGGTTGATCGCCAGCACCGCGTCCCACTTTTCGACCGGAAAGTCCTCGACCCGGGCCACGTGCTGGATGCCGGCGTTGTTGACCAGGATGTCGATGGCGCCGACCTCGCGTTCGGCGTAGGCCATCATCTCGGCGATCTGCTCGGGCCGGGTCATGTCGGCCGGGTGGTAGCCGATCTGCGCATCGAACCCCCGAAACTCGGCCCGCGCCGCATCGACGTCGCCGAAGCCGTTCAGCACCACCTTGGCCCCATGCCTGGCCAGCACCTTGGCAATGCCCAGCCCGATACCGCTGGTCGATCCCGTGACCAATGCTGTCTTGCCCTTGAGCATGCGAACGCCTTTCGTGTCGTTGATAGCATCGATTATCGAACGAGGGGCTTTCGATGAACCAATCTCCGCGACTGAACCACGTCCTTTGCGTCGACACGCCGAGCGCGACGCGCATGGCCTTGCACCGCATGGCGTACTGGGAATGGGGCGACCCGGCCAGCTCGCACGTGGTCGTCTGCGTGCACGGCCTGACGCGCCAGGGCCGCGATTTCGACACGCTGGCGCGTGCGCTCGCGCCGCACTGCCGCGTGGTTTGCCCCGACGTGGTCGGGCGCGGCCGCTCCGGCCGCCTCGAAAACCCGCTGGGCTACCAGCTGCCGCAGTACGTCAGCGACATGGTGTGCCTGCTGGCGCGTCTGGATGTCGAGGCGGTCGACTGGGTCGGCACCTCGATGGGCGGCCTGATTGGCCTGGGCGTGGCTTCGCTGGCGGGCTCGCCGGTCCGGCGCTTGGTGCTCAACGACGTCGGGCCGACCCTCGAGCCGGCATCGCTCTTGCGCATCGGGCAGTACCTGGGCCAGCCCGCACACTGGCGCACGCTCGATGAAGCGGCCGATGCGATGTGGCAGGTCTCGTCGAGCTTCGGGCCGCACACCCGCGCGCAGTGGTTGGCGCTTTCCGAGCCGCAGACCGTGCCCGACGGCGACGGCTGCAAGCCGCATTACGACCCGGCCATCGCGATCCCGTTCAAGTCGGCCACGCCGGAGCTGGCACAGGCTGGGCAGGCGTTGATGTGGCAGGCCTACGATGCTTTGCGCATCCCCACGCTGCTGCTGCGCGGTGCCGAGAGCGACTTGCTCTCGCATGCCACCGCCGTGGGCATGACGCAGCGCGGACCACGCGCCCGGCTGGTCGAGTTCGCGGGCGTCGGCCACGCACCGACGCTGGTGCAGGACGACCAGGTCGACGCCGTGCGCAGCTTCCTGCTTTCACCATGAAGAGCCAGGCGGTCGACGCGGCCGCCACCGCACCGATCGTCCTGCTGGACCTGGACGCCGCGGCCGGCGCGCCGGCCGATGCGGGGGGCGAGGGCCTGGCGATGCTGGTGCGCGCACGTGCCTTCGCCGAGCCGCTGCTGGTCGGTCACACGCTGGACAGCGGCGAGCCTGCGCTGGCGCATGCCGACGGCGTGGCGCGGGTGCTTGAAACGATCGGGGCTTCGCCGGCGATGCGCGCGGCGGCCTACCTCGTCTACGCCGGCGACCGCCTGCAACGCCCCGAAGAAGTGGTGGCGCAGGCTTTCGGCGACAGCCAGGCCAGCCTCGTCGGCCACACGCGCAAGCTGGTGCAGATCCAGCGCGCGGCACGGCGGGCCCAGCCCGTCGGCGGTGGGGGTGGCGACGGCGCGGCCCAGGCGCAGCAGACCGAGCGGGTGCGCAAGATGCTGCTCGCGTTCTCGCGCGATCTGCGCGTGGTGCTGCTGCGCCTGGCCTCGCGCTTGCAGACCTTGCGCTGGCATGCCGCCGCGCGCGTCGAGTGCCCGGCAGCGCTGGCGCAGGAATCGCTGCTGGTTTTCGCGCCACTGGCCAACCGCCTGGGCATCTGGCAGATCAAGTGGGAGCTCGAAGACCTGTCGTTCCGCTTTCTGCAGCCCGACGATTACCGCCGCGTGGCCGGCTGGCTCGACGGCACGCGGCGCGAGCGCGAGGCGGCCATCGAAGCGCTGCGCGAGCAGCTGTCGGAACTGCTGCGCTCGCAGGGCCTGAGTGCCGAGGTGCACGGGCGGCCCAAGCACCTCTACAGCATCTGGAAGAAGATGCAGGGCAAGCAGGTGCCCATCGCCGACGTGCTCGACCTGCTGGCGCTGCGCGTGGTGGTGCACGACGTGGCCGACTGCTACGCGGTGCTGGCCCGCGTGCATGCCCGTTGGCCCGCACTGGCCGACGAGTTCGACGACTACATCGCGCGGCCCAAGGGCAACGGCTACCAATCGCTGCACACCGTGGTGAAGTCCGACGCCGGGCAGGCGGTGGAGATCCAGATCCGCACCCAGGCGATGCACGAGCATGCCGAGTTCGGCGTGGCCGCGCACTGGGCCTACAAGGAAGCCGGCGTGAAGGGCTACGCCGGCGTCAGCACTGCCGGCAGCCAGGACGAGCGCATCGCGCAGGCACGCAAGGCGGTGCTGCGCCAGTTGCTGGCCTGGGAGCGTGATTTCGCCAAGGACGCTCTCGACGCCGCGGGCGATGCAGCCGTGGTCGACGACCGCATCTATGTGTTCACGCCGCAGGCTGCTGTCATCGAATTGAGCGCCGGCGCGACGCCGATCGACTTCGCTTATGCCCTGCATACCGACCTGGGCCACCGCTGCCGCGGCGCCCGCGTCGACGGCCTGCAGGTGCCGCTGAACACGCCGCTGGCCAACGGGCAGACGGTGGAGATCACCAGCGTGCGCGAAGGCGGGCCCTCGCTCGACTGGCTCAACGCGGAGCTCGGGTACCTGGCGGCGCACCGCTCGCGCGCCAAGGTGCGCGCCTGGTTCAATGCGCAGGCCATGGCACAGACGGTGGCGCGTGGACGCGAAGCGGTCGAACGCCTGTTGCAACGCGAAGGCAAGACGGCGCTCAAGCACGACGAACTGGCGACGCGGCTGGGCTTCAAGCACGCCGAAGCGCTGTTCGAGGTGGTCGGCAAGGACGAGCTGTCGCTGCGCACGATCGAGCAGCTGCTGCGCCCGCCACCGCCGCATGCCGCTCCCGAGGCGCCGCTGCTCAAGCGCTCACGCGTGGGCGAGGGCGATGCGAAGAGCGGCGTGTTGGTGGTGGGTGTCGACTCGCTGATGACGAGCCTGTCGCGCTGCTGCCGGCCCGCCCCGCCCGACGCCGTCGAAGGCTACGTGACGCGCGGCAAGGGCGTGGCCATCCACCGCCGCAACTGCACCAACCTGCGCCACCTGAAGGAGCGTGCCCCCGAACGCGCCATCGCCGTCGAGTGGGGCCAGTCCCGCCATGAGGGCGCGCTGTACCCGATCGACGTGCTCGTCGAAGCGGGTGACCGGCCCGGGCTGCTGCGCGACATCACCGAAGTCTTCGCACGCGAGAAGGTCAACGTCACGGCCGCCAAGAGCCAAAGCCTGAAGGGCAGCGGCGGCGCGGTGGCGTGGATGACGTTCACCGTCGAAGTGGCGCGTACCGAGCGGCTCTCGCAGGTGCTGGCGCATGTGGCCGCGATCCCCGGCGTGCGCCACGCGCGCCGCAAGTGAGGCGGCGAAGGACGGCGAAAGAGCGCTGCTACACTACCGCCCTTCTCAGGCGCGTAGCTCAGCTGGTTAGAGCACCACCTTGACATGGTGGGGGTCGTTGGTTCGAGTCCAATCGCGCCTACCAAAAACGGTAGGAAGAACAAGCACTTAGCGGAGACGCTAGGTGCTTTTTTCTTGCGGGTACGGAAAAAGTACGGAAATGCTGTGCGCAAGTCGCTTGACTTCAGATCATGCGAGCCATGCATCTGAGAACTGCCCGCCCACCACTGCTGTGCCCACCCCAACTGCTCGACTGTTCGGCTGCTCCCACACTGTTTTCCATGAGGGTTCGGCGCGCCAGGTAACTCAGCGCGCTGTGGCGCCGGCGCGGGTTGTACCAACCCTCGATCCAAGTGAACAACGCAAGGCGCGCTTCGGTCTTGGTCTGCCAGCTCTTGCGGTCGATCAGCTCGTACTCGAGGCTGGCGAAGAAGCTATCAGCCATCGCGTTGTCGTAGGCATCGCCGACGCTGCCCATAGAGGGACGCACGCCCATCTTTTTGCAGCGGTCTCCGAAGGCGATGCTGGCGTACTGGCTGCCCTGGTCGCTGTGGTGGATCACGCCTTCGGGTCTGCGCTGCTGCAGCGCCATGTTCAGCGCGTTGAGCACCAGCTCGGCAGCCATCGTCTCACCAATGGCCCAGCCCACCACACGCCTGCTCCAGGCGTCGAGCACGACGGCCAGGTAGATGAACCCGGCCCAGGTGGGCACGTAGGTCATGTCGGCCACCCACAGCTGGTTGGGGCCATCGGCTTTGAACTTGCGTTGCACGAGGTCGGGCGCTTTGGCGTCGTGGCGGCTGCTTCGCGTCGTGACGGTGAAGCCACGGCGTCGGCTGATGCCGCGGATGCTGTGGCTTCTCATGAGCCTCGCCACGCGCTTGCGACTCACGACAACACCTTGGTCGATCAGCTCGGCGCGCACACGTGGCATGCCATAGGTGTGGTGCGAGTCGGCGTGCACTGCAC
>JAABTC010000005.1 GCA_011390055.1 Burkholderiales bacterium
TGATGAATGCGCATGATTTCTCCTGATTGAACGTTTGTTGAAATTCTCAAGACCCGGCCTTGACGGCGAGTTGGTTTTCGACCGCTGCCACACCGCTGACCGAGCGGGCCAGTTCGGTAGCGCGGTCTTTGGCAGCACTGGTCGGCGCCGTGCCCTTCAGGGCCACACGGCCTCCGGAGGTGTCGACGTCGATGGCCATGGCGCTCAGATTCGGATCCTTCGCGAGCATGGCCTTGACTTCGACCGTGATGGCAGCGTCGCGCACCGAATTGGAAGCCTTTGCGGTGGCATCGGCCGTCGCGGCAGCGGCGCGGTCTGCCGCAACGCGCGCGTCGGCCGCGAGCTCACGGGTGGCGCTTTCAGTCTTGGCAATCGTCTGGTCGACGACCTGACCCGCGGTGCGGGGCTCTTCGGCGCGATTGCAGGCCACCAGGGATCCCGCGGCGATCAGCGACGCGAGCAACGGGGCGAGGGTGATGGAGCCGGATTTCGACATGCGTGTTCCTGGTTCGATGCGGCGCGTGGGTGTCGCGATGTTTTCGCTGGCCACGACACGTGCTGTCACTGGAAGAGCACTGTAGGCCGCCGCTCGGCCCGCGGCAGTCAGTTACGTGCGCGACGGTCTGTAGGAGGACGCCGCGCGAAACGTTCAGGTGCTTGTGCTAACTTACGCTGCAACTTTCAGCTTATCTTGCACGACGTCTTCAATCGGCAACCAGGCGCTGATCGTGGTGCCGGCCCCGGGCGTGGACCGGACTTCGAGTTGCCCACCGTGCGACTCGATGCGAAAACGCATGCCGGTGAGGCCGTGCGTCTCGGGTCGGAGCAGGCGCGTGTCGAAGCCTTTGCCGTTGTCTTCGACCTTCGCGCGCACGCCTTCGCCTTCGCGCGCCAGATGCACCACGACCCGGCTGGCCCCCGCGTACTTGGACACGTTCGTCAGCGCTTCCTGCACCAGCCGGTAAATGCTCAGGTTGGCTTCCGGTCCCAGCGTCAACTCGGCGATGTGGGACTCGAGTTCGATGGCGGCGCCGCTGGCAAACTCGCGCGTCAGGATCTCGAGTGCGGCCTTCAGCCCCAGGTTCTGCAGCGCCGAAGGGCGCAGGTTTTCGATGATGCGGCGCTTGAGCGCGATGCCTTCGTCGAGGGTGCGCACCAGATGGGCGATGCGCTCGTGCACCGGCAGCGGCGCTTCGGTGAGGCGGCTGCGCATGCGGGCCACGTCGAGCTTGGCGGCCGTCAGCAGCCCACCCAGCTCGTCGTGCAACTCCCGCGCCAGGCGGCTGCGCTCGTCTTCGCGCGCGGTCTGCAGGTGGCGTGCGATGTCGGTCAGGTCGTGGGTGCGGCGCTCCACCTCCGACTGCAGCGCTTGGCGCTGTTCGTCGGCCATGCGCAGCCCGCGGCCGGTCTGCTGCAGGTAGAGCAGCAACGCCGACAGGGCCAGCAGCACCAGCACCGCGATGCCCAGCCGGTGTCGTGTCAGCGAGTGCGACAAGGCTTCACTGGCTTCGGTCATCTGCACCGTTTCCTGCGCCGCGATGCTGAGCGCCAGCGTTTCCAGCGCGCGCATCTTTTCGCGGCCGATGTCGGTCAGCAGGAGCTCGCGCCAGGCTTCCTCCTTGCCGGCGTCGTACAGGGCCAGCGTGGTTTCGAGCTCCGAGAGCTTCTGCCGGGTGAGCTCGTCGAGCTGGCGAATCTCGGCCGCCTGGTCGGGTACCGAGGCATACACCGCCTGGATGCGTTCGAGCAACGGCCCCACATCGTCCAGGGCCCGCTTGTACGGCTCCCGGTACTCCACGCGGCCGGTCAGCAGGTAGCCGCGCTGGCCGGCCTCTGCGCTCAACATCACACGCAGCAGCCGGCTGATCGCAACCCGGCCGGCCAGCGCATGCTGGCCCGACTCGATGAAGCTGTTCGCGCGCCGGTGGCTTACTTCGTTGGCCGCCAGCAGCACCAGGGCCGCGATCAAGGCCAGGGGCGCTGCCAAACGACTGCGTCGCACAGCGTCGAAGGTGTCGTTCAAAGCCATGCCCGGAAGGCTAACAGCTGGATCCTCGCTCGGCCGTAGGACGCCGCCGACACATCGGCCGGCCGCGCGACAATCCGCCCCGCTCCAACCACCCCAACCGGAAACCCACGGATGACCTCGATCGGAACCCCGCTGAGTGCGCGTGCCACGCGCGTGATGCTGCTCGGCAGCGGCGAACTCGGCAAGGAGGTGCTGATCGCCTTGCAGCGCCTGGGCGTCGAGACCATCGCCGTCGACCGCTACGCCGGTGCCCCCGGCCACCAGGTGGCGCACCACGCGCACACGATCACGATGAGCGACCCCGACGCGCTGCGCGCGCTGATCCTGGCCGAGAAGCCTGATCTGGTGGTGCCCGAAATCGAGGCCATCGCCACGCCGGTGCTCGAGGCGCTGGAGGCCGAGGGCGTGGTGCGCGTGATCCCGACTGCACGCGCCGCGCGCCTGACGATGGACCGCGAGGGTATTCGCCGCCTCGCCGCCGAGACGCTGGCGCTGCCGACCAGCCCCTACCAGTTCTGCGACTCGCTGGCCGAGCTGCAGGCCGCCATCGATGCCGGGATCGGCTACCCCTGCATCGTCAAGCCGGTGATGAGCAGTTCGGGCAAGGGGCAGAGCAAGATCGACGGCCCCGCCGACGTGAAGAAGGCCTGGGACACCGCCATGGCCGGCGGCCGCGTCAGCCGCGGCCGCGTGATCGTCGAAGGCTTCATCGATTTCGACTACGAGATCACCTTGCTCACCGTGCGCGCGCTAGGTAGCGACGGCCGCGTCGAAACCCATTTCTGCGACCCGATCGGGCATATCCAGG
Source organism: Burkholderiales bacterium (assembly GCA_011390055.1). Taxonomy (GTDB): domain Bacteria; phylum Pseudomonadota; class Gammaproteobacteria; order Burkholderiales; family Burkholderiaceae_C; genus CADEEN01. The sequence continues at coordinate 2,838 of JAABTC010000005.1, forward strand.
TCAGTGGCGACTATGTCGAGAGCTGGCAGCCGCACCCGATGGCGCCGGCCGCGCTGCAGCGTGCCCGCGAGGTCGCCCAGGCCGTCACCGACAACCTGGGAGGGCAGGGTCTGTTTGGCGTCGAGCTGTTCGTCAAGGGCGACGAGGTCTGGTTCAGCGAGGTCAGCCCGCGCCCGCACGACACCGGCATGGTGACCATGACCACGCAGTGGCAGAACGAATTCGAGCTGCACGCCCGCGCCATCCTCGGCCTTCCGGTGGACACCACATTGAAGAGCCCAGGCGCCAGCGCCGTGATCTACGGCGGCGTCGACGCGCAAGGCATCGTCTTCGACGGCGTGGCCGAGGCGCTGCGCGTGCCCGGCACCGAGCTGCGCCTCTTTGGCAAGCCCGAGAGTTTTCTCAAGCGGCGCATGGGCGTGGCCCTGGCGCGCCATGCCAATGTCGAAGTCGCCCGCCGCAACGCCAAACTTGCCGCCTCGAAAGTGAGACCCCATGCAAAGTGACATCGAGATCGCGCAGCACGCCACCCTGCGCCCCATCGTCGAGTTGGCGCGCGAGCGCCTTGGCATTCCCGAAGACCAGATCGAGCCCTATGGCCGCTACAAGGCCAAGATTTCGCTGGCGTACCTCGGCAGCCTGGCCGACCGGCCCGACGGCAAGCTGATCCTGATGAGCGGCATCAGCCCGACGCCGGCCGGCGAGGGCAAGACGACGACCACGGTGGGCCTGGTGGATGCCCTCAACCGCATCGGCAAGGACGCCATCGTCTGCCTGCGCGAGCCCTCGCTCGGCCCCGTGTTCGGCATGAAGGGGGGCGCGGCTGGCGGCGGCTACGCGCAGGTGGTGCCGATGGAAGACATCAACCTGCATTTCACCGGCGACTTCAACGCCATCGCGCTGGCGCACAACCTGTTGGCCGCGTTGATCGACAACTACATCCACCACGGCAACGAGCTGCGCATCGACCTGCGCCGCATCACCTGGGGCCGGGTGATGGACATGAACGACCGCGCACTGCGCGACATCACCGTCGGCCTGGGCGGCCCGGCCAACGGCTTCCCGCGCCAGGACGGATTCGACATCGTCGTGGCCTCCGAAGTGATGGCCATCCTGTGCCTGGCCAAGGATCTGCCCGACCTGAAGGCGCGCCTGGGCCGCATCGTCATTGGCCTGTCGCGCGACTTGAAGCCAATCACCGCCGCCCAGATGCAGGCGCATGGCGCGATGACGGCGCTGTTGCGCGATGCGATCAAGCCCAATCTGGTGCAGACGCTGGAGAACAATCCGGCGATCATCCACGGCGGGCCCTTCGCCAACATCGCGCATGGCTGCAATTCGGTGATTGCCACCCGCGCGGCGCTCAAGCTCGCCGATTACGTGGTCACCGAAGCCGGTTTCGGCGCCGATCTCGGGGCCGAGAAGTTCATCGACATCAAGTGTCGCCAGTCGGGCCTCAAGCCCGACGTGCTGGTGCTGGTGGCCACCGTGCGCGCACTCAAGTTCCACGGCGGCGCCGAGCTCAAGGCGCTGTCAAGCGAAGACCTGCCGCGGCTGGAGGCGGGCATCGCCAACCTCGAACGCCATGTCAACAACGTGCGCAACCATTACGGCCTGCCCTGCGTGGTGGCGCTGAACCACTTCGCCCACGACACCGAGGCCGAAGTCGCGCTGCTCAAGCGCAAGCTGGCCCACCACGCGGTGCCACTGGTGGTGTCGCGGCATTGGGCCGAGGGCGGGCGCGGCGCCGAAGCGCTGGCGCGCGAGGTGTTGCGCGTGATCGAGACCACGCCGGCCGACATGCACTTCGTCTACGAAGACGGCGACACGCTGTGGCAGAAAGCCGAAGCCGTGGCCACCAAGATCTACGGCGCTTCGGGCATCAGCGCCGACACCAAGGTGCGCGCGCAGCTGCAAGGCCTGCAGGACCAGGGCTACGGCCGCTACCCGGTGTGCATCGCCAAGACCCAGTACTCGTTCTCCACCGACCCCCAGGTGCGCGGCGCGCCCAGCGGCCATGTGCTCAACATCCGCGAAGTGCGGCTGGCCGCGGGCGCGGAGTTCGTGGTGCTGATGTGCGGCGACATCCTGACCATGCCGGGCCTGCCCCGGGTGCCTTCGTCGGCGGCCATCGACGTCGACGATCAGGGGCGCATCGTCGGGTTGTTCTGAGCGCGATGGCCTCGCCGCCCGACCTTACAGCCCCGCCGCTGCTCGCAGCGCCTGCGCCTTGTCCGTGCGCTCCCAGCTGAACTCGGGCTCCTCGCGCCCGAAGTGTCCGTACGCTGCGGTTTTCTCGTAGATCGGGCGCAGCAGGTCGAGCATCTGGATGATGCCCTTGGGCCGCAGGTCGAAGTGTTCGGCCACCAGCGCTTCGATCTTCTCGTCGCTGATCACGCCGGTGCCTTCGGTGTAGACCGTCACGTTCATCGGCCGCGCCACGCCGATGGCGTAGGCCACCTGGATCTGGCATTGCCGGGCCAGGCCTGCGGCGACGATGTTCTTGGCCACGTAGCGCGCCGCGTAGGCGGCCGAGCGGTCGACCTTGCTCGGGTCCTTGCCCGAGAACGCGCCGCCGCCATGGGGGCAGGCGCCGCCGTAGGTGTCGACGATGATCTTGCGGCCGGTCAGGCCGCAATCGCCCTGCGGGCCGCCGATGACGAAGCGGCCGGTCGGGTTGATCAGGTACTTCGTCTCCTTCAGCCACTCCTTGGGCAACACCGGCTTGATGATCTCCTCGATCACCGCCTCGATGAAGGCCGGCTTCATCTTGTGGCCGTCGCTCATCTCGGGCGCGTGCTGGCTGGAGAGCACCACGGTGTCGACCGAATGCGGTTTGCCGTCGACGTAGCGCATCGTCACCTGGCTCTTGGCGTCGGGCCGCAGGAAGGGCAGGCGGCCGTCCTTGCGCAACTGCGCCTGGCGCTCGACCAGGCGGTGCGCGTAGTAGATCGGCGCGGGCATCAGCTCGGGCGTCTCGTCGCAGGCGTAGCCGAACATCAGGCCCTGGTCGCCGGCGCCCGTGTTCAGGTGGTCGTCGCTCGCGTGGTCGACGCCTTGCGCGATGTCGTTGCTCTGCTTGTCGTAGCAGACCATCACCGCGCAGCCCTTGTAGTCGATGCCGTACTCGGTGTTGTCGTAGCCGATGCGCTTGATGGTGTCGCGCGCGACCTGGATGTAGTCGACGTGAGCGTTGGTGGTGATCTCGCCAGCCAGCACCACCAGGCCGGTGTTGGTCAGGGTTTCGGCAGCGACACGGCTGCGCGGGTCCTGCTGGAAGATCGCGTCGAGAATCGCGTCCGAGATCTGGTCGGCGACCTTGTCGGGATGACCTTCGGAAACAGACTCGGAGGTGAAGAGAAAATCGTTGCTGGCCACTAAAACTCCAATCATTGACACGGTTGCAAGGCGCGTTGCCGTGCTCGTATCGAAGGGAGGAGCGGCGAACGCTTTAGCAGGATTTTTTGAGCTTTGACGCCCGGCAGGGCCCGCGCGTCGCGGTTCCTGCATCGCCCCGCAAGTAGTTCATAACTCGGCGATGGCCCGATTATAGGAAACATGTCGACGCTGCTCCGCTGGCTGTCACGCCGATCGTTGGGGTTTCTGCACGGGCTGGGCGCCGGCCTGGGCTGGTGCGCCTACGCGCTTTCGCCGAGCTACCGGCGGCGGGTGCGCGAGAACGCGGCACGGGGCGGCATCGATGCATGTGCCCGGCGTGCCGCCGTGGCCCATGCCGGGCGCCTGGTGGCGGAGTTGCCGCGGCTGTGGCTGCGTCCGTCCGGCGACCCGCTTCTCCCGGCCGTGCAGTGGCAGGGGGCCGAGCAGATCGAGGAAGTCTTGTCCGCCGGCCGCGGCCTGGTGCTGCTGACGCCGCACCTCGGTGCGTTCGAGGTCATCGCGCAGGCCTACGCCGAGCGGTTCGGTGCGCGCCAGCCGATGACTGCGCTGTACCGCCCGGCGCGCCAGGCCTGGCTGCGCGAACTCGAGACGACCGCGCGCGACCGTCCGGGCCTCCTGACGGCGCCCGCCTCGCTGGTCGGCGTGCGCCAGATGATCCGGGCATTGCGCCAGGGCCAGACCGTCGGCCTGCTACCCGACCAGGTGCCCCCCGAAAGCCTGGGCGTGTGGGCGCCGTTCTTCGGGCAGCCCGCCTACACCATGACACTGGCCTCGCGACTGGCGCAGCAGACCGGCGCCGCGCTGCTGCTGATGCTGTGCGAGCGGCTGCCAGGCGGCCAGGGGTGGCGTCTGCGCGTGCTTGCGCTGCCCGAGCCGCTGCCCGACCTGGCGGCCTTCGGCGGCGACACCGCGGCGCATCAGACAGAATGCGCCGCCGTGATCAACCGCGCGATGGAGTACCTGATCCGCCTGTGCCCTGAGCAGTACCTGTGGGGATACCACCGCTACAAGACGCCGCGCGCCCCATGATCGGCGCCCGGCTCGCACTGGCGCTGCTGCGGCTGTTGCACGTCTTCCCGGTGCGGTTGCAGGCCGCACTGGGCCGCGGTATCGGCGCCCTGCTGTACCTCCTGGCCGCTGAGCGCCGACGCATCGCCACGCGCAACATCGAACTCTGCCTGCCCGAGCTCGACGCCGCTGCGCGCCGCCGTTTGGTGCGCGAGCACTTCGGTTGGCTCGGCCGCAGCATCCTCGAACGCGGCCTGCTCTGGTACGCGCCGCGTGAGCGCATCGTGTCGCTCATCGAGGTCGACGGCGATGTGCACCTGGCCGAGCGCACGAAAGCGCCGGTGATGTGGCTGGTGCCGCATTTCATGGGGCTGGAGGTGGCCGCTGCGGCGGTGCAGCTGTTCCAGACGCGCCGTGGCGCGACCATCTACCAGGCCCAGAGCAACCCGGTCTTCGATGCCGCCGTGCGCGCCGGCCGCCAGCGCTTCGGCGGCTCGGAGCTCTTCACGCGGCAGGACAGCGCCAAGCCGCTGATCCGCGCGATCCGTCAGCAGGGGCTGGGCTTCTTCAACCTGCCCGACATGGACTTCGGCATCAAGGATGCCGCCTTCGTGCCCTTCTTCGGCGTGCCGGCCGCCACCCTGCTGGCGCCCTCGCGCATGGCGCGCATGCTCGGCATGGTGGTGCAGCCGGTGGTGGCCGAGATGTTGCCGCACGGCGGCTGGCGGGTGCGCTTCCTGCCGCAGATGCAGGGCTGGCCGACCGACGACGCCCTGGCCGACACGTTGCGCATGAACCAGTGGATCGAAGCCGAGGTGCGACGCAACCCGGCGCAGTACCTGTGGGTGCACAAGCGCTTCAAGACGCGGCCACCCGGCGAGCCTTCGCTGTATTGAGCGTCGCGTGCAGGGTGCCAGGGTCGAAGCGCTCACCGATAATGCGGCCCATGCGGCTGCCCTTCACCAAGATGCACGGCGCGGGCAACGATTTCGTGGTCCTCGACGGCACCCGCGCGCCGGTCGAATTGACCCGCACGCAGGTGCAGCGCCTGGGCGATCGACGCTTCGGCGTCGGCGCCGACCAGATCCTGGTGGTCGAGCGAACCGACACCCCCGGGGTCGACTTCCGCTACCGCATCTACAACGGATTCTCCGGCGACGAGGTCGAGCACTGCGGCAACGGCGCGCGCTGCTTCGTGCGCTATGTGCGCGAGCACGGCCTGACCGACAAGACCACCGTGCGCGTGGAGACCGTCAACAACCAGCTCGAACTGCACTGGCAGCCCGACGGCCGCGTCACGGTCGACATGGGCGCACCGCGCTTCGAGCCGGCCGCGCTGCCTTTCGACACGACCGGGCTGTCGCCCGGGCAGGTGCAGGGCTTTGCGCTCTGGCCGCTCGACGCCGCCGGGCTGACGGTCGAAGTGGCCCTGGTGTCGATGGGCAACCCCCATGCGGTGCTGCGCGTCGACGACGTGCGGTCGGCGCCGGTGGCCACGCTCGGCCCGGCCATCGAGAGCCACGCACGCTTTTCGCGCCGCGTCAACGCCGGCTTCATGCAGGTGCTCTCGCGCCGCGAGATCGCGCTGCGCGTGCACGAGCGTGGAGCGGGCGAAACCCTGGCCTGCGGCACGGGGGCCTGTGCCGCCGTGGTGGCCGGCGTGCGCCTGGGCTGGCTCGATGCGCAGGTCGACGTGCAGATGCGCGGCGGCACACTCACGATCGAATGGCCGGGCGGTGACGCTGCCGTGCGCATGACCGGCCCCGCAGAAACCGTTTACGAAGGAGCCATCGAACTGTGATCACCAACGCCCTGCAAGGCATCACCGAAAACGACATCGCCGAGTACCTGGCCAACACGCCCGGCTTCTTCGAGCGCCACGCCGAAATGCTGGCCACGATCCAGCTCACCAGCCCGCATGGTCAGCGTGCCGTCTCGCTGCAGGAGCGCCAGATGGAGATGCTGCGCGACCGCATCAAGGGCCTGGAAAAGAAGATCGTCGAGATGATCCGCAACGGCCAGGACAACGTGGCCATCTCCGACCGCCTACACCGCTGGACGCGCGCGCTGATGCTGACCGCCGACGCCGCCGAGCTGCCCGCGGTGCTGGTGCACGAGCTCAAGCAGCAGTTCCTGATCCCGCATGCGGGCATCCGCGTGTGGGGTGTTGCCGCGGCCTACAGCGACCTTCCGTTCGCCCAGGGCGCCAGCGAAGACGCCCGCATCCTGGCCACCAGCCTGGCGCAGCCGTACTGCGGCGTGAACGCAGGCTTCGAAGCCGCGCGCTGGCTCGATGAGTCGCACAGCGTGGCGTCGATGGCGATGATCCCCTTGCGCCGCGGCGGGGGTGACGCGGCCTTCGGCCTGCTGGTCGTCGGCTCGCCCGACGCGACGCGCTACAGCGCCGACATGGGCACCGACTTCCTGGTCCGCATCGGCGAGATCGCCAGCGCCGGCCTGGCGCGCCTGCTGCCGCCCACCGCTCGTCCGGCCTGAGCCTGCCACCGTTCGGCGTAAGCCCCCACCGTTCGGACTGACCATGTCGAAGTCCCCCGCCCCCCACCGTTCGGGCTGAGCTTGTCGAAGCCGCTCCCCCCCGTTCGGGCTGAGTTTTCCGATCATCCTGAGGTATCGAAGGAAGCCCCCACGCGCCCCGCACCCCTGCCCGAGGCGCTCGAACGCTTCCTGCGCCACCTGGAAGTCGAGCGCCGCGTCGCGGCCCGCACGCTGGTGCTGTACCGCAGCGCACTCGGCCAGTTGCACGCACTCGCCAGCGCGGCGGACGTCGAACTGCAGAAGGTCGAGACCCACCATGTGCGCCGCTGGCTGGCTGAGCTGCACCGCGGCCCCGCAGGTGGCCGGCGCGGCCTGGCCCCGCGCAGCTTGGCCCTGGTGCTGGCAGCCTGGCGCGGCCTCTACCGCTGGTGGGGCGACGAGGGTGCCGTGTCGAGCAACCCGGTCGACAGCGTGCGCGCACCCAAGACCGGCAAACCCTTGCCCAAGGCCCTGTCGGTCGACCATGCGGTGGCGCTGGCCGAGCACGTGGCCGAGCAGGGCGACCCGGCGCTGGCCGCACGCGACCATGCCATCGTCGAACTGCTCTACGGCAGCGGCCTGCGCGTGGGCGAATTGGTTGCGCTCGACGCGCGGGCCGGGCGCGACGTGGCCGGCTGGGTCGACCTGGCCGATGCCAGCGCGCAGGTGCTGGGCAAGGGGGGCAAGCGGCGCAGCGTGCCGGTCGGCCGCAGCGCGCTGGCTGCGCTGCAGGCCTGGCTGGCCCACCGGGCCGCGCTGGCCGCAGAAGGTGAACCCGCCCTCTTCGTCAGCCGTCGCGGCACGCGACTGACGGCCAGCCAGGTCCGCTCACGCCTGCGCCGCGTCGCCATCCAAGCCGGGCTGCCGACGCACGTGCACCCGCACATGCTGCGCCACAGCTTCGCCTCGCACCTGCTGCAGTCCAGCGGCGACCTGCGCGCGGTGCAGGAGTTGCTGGGGCACGCCAACATCGCGACGACCCAGGTCTACACAAAGCTCGACTTCCAGCACCTGGCGAAGGTGTACGACGCGGCCCACCCGCGCGCCAAGCGGCGCTGATCCGCGCTGCCTCAAACCGAGGGATGGCGCTTCTCCCCCGAAATCCACCTCACGGTGAGCGGGTGTGGGTGTCTCAGGGCGCGCGCGCTGCTTCGGCAAGCAGCGATGCATCGGCCGCGCGCCAGGTGCGCTGCAGTTGCTCGCGCACGCTGGCGGCTTCGGCTGTCTTGGCCTGGCGCTGCAGTGCCGCGTGCAGGCCGCGCAAGGCCCAGCCGCTGCCGCGCTGGTCGGCCAGGTCGGCGCGGAAGGCGGCTTCGGCCTCCGCAGTGCGGCCTGCGGCCAGCAGCGTCCATGGCCGGCCTGCGAGTTACCGATAGACACTGGTAGTTCGGTGCAGCAAGGCTCTCAAGCCGCGGCAGCCAGCCACCGTGAGCGCGTGCTCGACACGCGCGCTTGCGCAGCGCAGCCGTCAAGCTAGGGAGGAGTGACGGCGTGGGATTGCGCTCTTGAACGACGGCGCTTAGAACCGCAACCTCCATCTTCCGGGAGCGGTGCCATGCGGGCCAGCGCTTTGCTTCGAACCGGCGTCGCCATCGGCGTGGCGGCCTTGCTCACGTCCTGCGGTGGCGAGCTGCTCGCCGTGGTCGGCTTCATCGGGTCGGCCGGCGGCGACTGGCTGCAGGACGATCAGCCGAACGAGCAGGGCGCCACAGTGGGCCTGCAATTGCGCAGCAATTGCAGGCCTTCCGGTGGCAGCCCCGATTGCCGGATCAACATCCAGCCCGCGGGTGGCGCCGCCCAGAGCATGTTCAGCACCGACTTCGACGTCACCTACACGAGCAACCTGCCGAATTGCCCGGACAACGGCACCGGCCGCGCCAGCGGCAAGCGCCTGGTCTTGAACGGTTGCTTCACCGGTGAGTACGTGACGATCAACCAGGCCGTCTCCGACAGCGGCACGGTGCGCATGTTCTTCAACTTCACGCCGTCCTTGGCCCAGGGCGTCTGGGTCGAGATCCAGGACGGCCAGCGCCGCTTCGGTTTCAACGACGAGGTCAGCGGCTGCGAGATGACGACGGCGCCGACGCGGCCGGTGCAGATCGCGCTCAGCCGCTCACGGGTCGCAGACCCGACGGGCCCGTTCGAGACCACGATCGCAAGTTTCACGGTCCAGGGTGAAGTCGGGGCCTGGCAGGGGCGCTTCGTCGGCGTCTCGGGCATGCGCTTGACGCGCGGCGCCGAGGTGCTCGAACTCGAGCGCCGGACCGGCGTCGAGACCTGCCCCTGACAACCCGCTCGCGGCGCCTCAACGCAGCAGCGGGAAGAAGCGCGCGCGGGTCAGCGTGATGCGGGCGGGTTCGCTGCCCGCTCGCTGCAGTTCGAAGTACGCCCGGTCGCGACCGGCCAGCGCCTGCCAGGCTTGCGCTGGCGACCAGGATCGGGTGTCGCTGCCGTCGATCGACGCCAGCACATCTCCCGCCACGACACCCGCCGCGGCCGCCGGCCCACCCCCGAGCACGGCGGCGACGAGCAGACGGTCTGCGCTGCGCGCCAGCACCAACCCGAATCCGCCCGGCAGCGGCGGTGGCGCGGGCAGCCCGGGTTGCGCGATCACCAGGCGGGCGCCCGGCCCGTCGATGGTGAGCGCGCCGGCCTCGAAGAGGGCGACCCCCAGACTGCCGGCCAGCCGGTCGAAGTGCCCGCCACGGCGCGCGCGGCCGCCCTCTTCGAAGGCCGCGGGCACCTCGGCCGCGGCGTAGCCGGGCGCCGCCAGCACTTCGATGCGCGCATAGCGCGCGCTGACCGGCCCGCCGAGCTCCTGCACCGTGAGCGCAGGCAGCGCGCTCGTGCCGACGAGCAGGCGCTGCGAACGCGCGGCGAAGACGACCAAGGCGCCCGCGTTGCCGGTATCGAGCAGGAACCGGTCCGGCTCGCGTGCGCCGATCGCCAGGCGCAGCACCGGCAGCCCTGCGTCCCAGGTCAAGGGCAGCGTCACTTCGGCTTCGACGGCGCCCGCGGCATGCGGTTCGCTGGACCAGCGCAGGCGCCGGCCGGCGAAGTCGAACTGCGTGACACGGTCGCGCAACCACGGTGCGCCGAGCAAGCCGTCGAGCGCGGCACCCGCGGCACCGAGCACTGGCTCCAGGTCCATTGCGACCACCGAAGTGCCTTCGTCCAGTCCGAGCACCGGCAGGGCTGGCAGCCGGAACCGGTCGAGCGTCTGCACGCCGCCGGCCGTGGCCACGCGCACCGGTGGCAGGCGGCCCAGCCCGAGCCGCGCGGCCAGTGGCGGCGAGACCAGCGATGTCGTCGCGCCGCTGTCGACCAGCCAGCGTGTGGCCAGACCGTCGATGACGAGGTCGATGGCGGGCAGACCACCAAGGTCCCCGGTGCGAAGCAGGTGCAGCGCTGTGGCCCCGGACTGCGCGGTGGGCCTGGGTTGCGCCCGCGTGCGCAAGGGGCCACCCATCGAACAAGCGGCCAACACCGTGCCCATCGCGCGCCGCCGCTGCATTGCCATCACACGTCGAGCTCGCGCTCGAGGTCGCCGATCACGTCGGCTGCCAGCACCGTCATGCGCTCGAGCGACAGACGGGCTGCCTCGGCCAGGCGCTCCTTGTCGGCATCCAGGCGCGCGATGTCCTCGGCCGGAGGCAGCGTTGGGCCGGCATCGACCAGCCTCTGGACGGCCCCGAGCACTTGGTTGAGGGCGAACATCGTGCCGCGGTAGACCTCACCGTCGATCGAGGCGAGCAAATTGCGCACGTCCTCGCAAAGGCTGCGGCGATCGCGCCAGGCTGCGGTGATGCGTTCGCGGTGCTCGACGAGCCCAGGAATGATGCGTTCGGCGCTGCGGTTGTATGCAGTCAGACTGTCGCGCACCTGGTCGAACGCAGCTTGGTTCGTGGCCAGCACCGCGATGCTGTGGCCCATCGAGGCCTGCCACATGAAGGCCACCTGCTTGTATTCGGTGATGTCGGCAGCGAGCGCGTCGAGCAGGCGGCGGCGGTCGGCGTCGCGCAGCGTTTCGACGAGCAGACTGCAGTGCATGAACAGTTCGTCCGCAAGGCGCCGGCCGCTGGCCGCGATGCCGGCTTCGCTCAGGTCCGTCGCGTCGAGGTAGAGCATCTGTTCGGGGTCGATGCCCAGGCCCGTCATGGCGGTCCCGACGTCCTGCAGCAGCACCGGCAACAGGAAGGTGCGTTGCAGGTCCACCTGGCGCTGCAGCGCGAGTGTGGTCTCGTGCTGGACCCAGGCCGACGCGATGGCGTGCGGGTCGACGAAGACAACGACGAAGTCGCACTGGCGCTGGATGGCGCTTTCAATGCGTGGACCGAAGCGGTGGCCGGTGGCCATCATGTCGCGGTCGAGCCAGATCGCCACGTGGTGCGGCAGTGCTTCGGTGAGCCTGCGGACCAGGGCTTTGCTCTCGCTGGCGTGGCTTAGAAAAATCTTCATCGCGCCTGGCTTGTAAAAGGCGCGCAGGGACCTTGTCAACACCACGGCTGAGACAATCGCCGCCCATGAAAAGCATCCGACTGCGCGAAGGCAAGGAACGATCGCTGCTGCGCCGCCACCCTTGGGTGTTCCAGGGCAGCGTCGCGCGCGGTGGCGCCGACGCCGGGGAGACGGTGCGCATCGAATCGCACGAGGGCCGCTTCCTGGCCTGGGGCGCGTTCAGCCCGAGCTCGATGATCCGGGTGCGGGCCTGGAGCTTCGACGAGGCCGAGCGTATCGACGCGGCTTTCTTCCAGCGGCGTATCGCGCGCGCCGTGGCGCTGCGCGCCCGGCTGCCGATCGAAAGCGACGGCGTGCGCCTGGTGCATGCCGAGGCCGATGGGCTGCCCGGGTTGATCGTCGACCGCTATGCCGACGTGCTCTCGGCGCAGTTCCTGTCGGCCGGCAGCGAGCGCTGGAAGGGCGTGATCGCCGATGCGCTGCTGGCGGCCACCGGCTGCGAGCGTCTGTACGAACGCTCCGACTCGGGCGTGCGCGCGCTCGAGGGCCTGCCGCCGGTGAAGGGCTGGCTGCGCGGGCAGGGCGCGACCGACGTGACGATCCGCGAGCACGGCTGGCAGCTCACGGTCGACGTCGCCGAAGGCCACAAGACCGGCTTCTACCTCGACCAGCGCGACAACCGCGCGCGCTTCGCCGCGCTGGTGCGCCACTTCGGCGTGCAGCGCGTGCTGAACTGCTACTGCTACACGGGCGGCTTCACGGTCGCGGCGCTCGCCGGCGGCGCGGCCGAGGTGGTCAGCGTCGATTCTTCCGCGCCGGCGCTCGAACGCGGCCGCGCGCACGTGGCGCTGAACGGCTTCGATGCAGGCCGCGCGAGCTTCGTCGACGCCGACGTCAACGCGCTGCTGCGCGAGCGGCTCAAGGCCGGCGAGCGCTTCGACGCGATCGTGCTCGACCCGCCGAAGTTCGCGCCCAGCGCCGCGCATGCCGAGCGCGCTGCGCGTGCCTACAAGGACATCAACCGCCTGGCGCTGAAGCTGCTGGCGCCCGGCGGGCTGCTGTTCACGTTCTCGTGCTCGGGTGGCATCGGCGGCGAGCTGTTCCACAAGATCGTCGCCGGCGCCGGCCTGGATGCCGAGGTCGACGGCGTGCTGCTCGAGCGCCTGGCCGGGGCACCCGACCACCCGACCACGATCGTCTTCCCCGAGGGCGAGTACCTCAAGGGCCTGGTGGTGTTGAAGGCCGCTTGAGCAAGCCGAGATCGATGCGCGGCTCGAACTTGGCGCGCTTGGTCGAGAAGTAGGCCTTGACGTTGCGCACGTTGGCGTGCTGTGTGAACAGGCGCTGCACGACAGCGTTGTAGCCGGCCATGTCGGCGACCCAGAGCACCAGCACGAAATCAGGGCCGGGGCTGACGCGCCAGCATTGCTGCACCGCGGCGTCGGCGACCGCCAGGGCTTCGAAGGCCTCGAGGTGTTCGGCGCCCTGGCGGTCGAGCTGGATCTCGACCAGGGCCTGCAGGCCGGCGCCGATCTTGTCGCTCGCCAGCAGGGTCAGGCGGCGTTCGATGACCCCGGTTTCGACCAGCCGCCGCACCCGCCGCAGCGCGGTCGCGGGCGATACGTGAGCCGCGGCAGCGAGGTCCTGGTTCGACCGGCCGGCATCGTCCTGGAGCAGGTCGAGCAAGCGCAGGTCGATTTCGTCGAAGTCGAGCATGAGAAATTATCGAGCAAAAATCTGATTTCAGTGCAACAAAAGATTGATACCACTCTTATTTAGCCGATGTTGACCAAGACGGCGTGATTTTTGCAATCCGATTGCGGACCGTGATCGCTACGATCCACGCAAACCACCAGCGGAAACCACCATGTGCGGCATCGTCGGCGCAGTCAGCGCTCGCAACATCGTCCCAATCCTCGTCGAAGGCCTGAAGCGGCTCGAGTACCGGGGCTACGACTCCTGCGGCGTCGCGGTGCACCGTGGCGGCGGCCTCGAGCGTGCGCGCAGCACGGCCCGTGTGGCTGAACTGCAGGAACAGGTTGCGCGCGACCACCTCGAATCCGGCACCGGCATCGCGCACACGCGCTGGGCCACCCACGGCGCGCCTGCCGTGCACAACGCGCACCCGCACTTCTCTCCGGGGCCGAACGCGGCTGCCGGCGCGCCCGGCAAGATCGCGCTGGTCCACAACGGCATCATCGAAAACCACGACGAGTTGCGCGCCGAGCTGCAAGCCAAGGGCTTCGTCTTCACGAGTCAGACCGACACCGAGGTCATCGCCCACCTCGTCGCCCACCTCTACCACGGCGATCTGTTCGAGGCCGTCCAGCAGGCGGTGACGCGGCTGCGCGGTGCGTACGCGATCGCGGTCTTCGCGCGCGACGAACCGCACCGCGTGGTCGGCGCGCGCGAAGGCTCGCCGCTGGTGCTGGGCGTGGGGACCCGTGAGCATGGGGGCGAAACTTTCCTGGCCTCCGACGCGATGGCGCTGGCCGGCGTCACCGACCAGATCGTCTACCTCGAGGAGGGCGACGTCGTCGACGTGCAGCTTGGCAAGCACTGGATCGTCGGCCGCGATCCCGCACGGCCCGACGGCAGCCTGCGCCCGGTGCAGCGCGAGGTGCGCACCGTGCACGCCCACAGCGGCGCGGCCGAGCTCGGCCCCTACCGCCACTACATGCAGAAGGAGATTTTCGAGCAGCCCAAGGCGATCGCCGACACGCTCGATGCGGTCCAGAGCATCAGCCCCGAACTGTTCGGCGACGGCGCGCACTCGGCCTTCAAGGGCGTCGACCAGGTGCTGATCCTGGCCTGCGGCACCAGCTACTACGCGGGCTCGGTGGCCAAGTACTGGCTCGAATCGATTGCCGGCATCCCGACCAGCGTCGAGATCGCCAGCGAGTACCGCTACCGCGACAGCGTGCCGAACCCGCGCACCCTGGTCGTCACGATCAGCCAGAGCGGCGAGACGGCGGACACCCTGGCCGCGCTGAAGCATGCGCGCTCGCTCGGCATGACCACGACGCTGACGGTGTGCAACGTGGCCACCAGCGCGATGGTGCGCGAATGCAAGTTCGCCTTCATCACCCGCGCCGGTGCCGAGGTGGGCGTCGCGTCGACGAAAGCCTTCACGACCCAGCTCGTCGGCCTGTTCCTGCTGACCCTGGCGCTGGCCCAGGTGCGCGGACGGCTGAGCGACGCACAGGAGGCGGTGCACCTGAAGGCGCTGCGCCACCTGCCGGTGGCTGTGCAGGCGGTGCTGGCCCTGGAGCCGCAGATCGTCGCCTGGTCGCAGGCCTTCACCGCCAAGGAGAACGCGCTCTTCCTTGGCCGCGGCTTGCATTACCCGATCGCGCTCGAAGGTGCGCTCAAGCTGAAGGAGATCAGCTACATCCACGCCGAGGCCTACCCGGCCGGCGAGCTGAAGCACGGCCCGCTGGCCTTGGTGACCGCGGCGATGCCGGTGGTCACGGTGGCGCCGAACGACCAGTTGCTCGAGAAGCTGAAGAGCAACATGCAGGAAGTGCGTGCGCGGGGTGGCGAGCTGTACGTCTTTGCCGACAGCGACACCCGCATCGAGAGCGGCCCGGGCGTGCACGTGATCCGCATGCCCGAGCACTACGGTGCGCTGAGCCCGATCCTGCACGTGGTGCCGCTGCAATTGCTGGCGTACCACACCGCGTGTTTGCGTGGCACCGATGTGGACAAGCCGCGCAACTTGGCCAAGTCGGTGACGGTGGAATAGGGGGCGCAGATGAGCATGACTGCTGCGCGGCGCACACTGCTCTTGGGTGGCTTTGGGTTGGTGGCCGCGGCGGCGGCGGCCACCTGGACCTGGCAGCGGCGCGAGGCCGACGAGCGCGCTGCCAAGGCCGCCCTGGCGCTC